>CAZXRS010000249.1:0-3331 GCA_964642635.1 uncultured Bifidobacterium sp.
CTGCAATGGCTGTCGACCACATTGAGCACTGAATTCGGCACCGCCATGGTCTACCAGATCGCGCTGGTCGCCGCTGTCAGCATTATCTCGGGCGTGATTGACCTTCCATTCGACTACTACAAGCAGTTTTCACTGGAAGAGAAATTTGGCTTCAACAAGATGACGCCGTCGCTGTTTTTCTCTGATCTGATCAAGCACAGCATCGTCGGCGCTGCGATCGGCCTGCCGCTTCTCTGGATCACACTGACGCTGATGGAGCAAGCTGGTGCGCTCTGGTGGCTATATGCGTGGCTGCTGTGGTGCGGCTTTCAGATGTTCATGCTGTCGTTCTACCAGACACTGATCGCACCACTGTTCAATAAGTTCACCCCACTGGAAGATGACAGCCTGCGCGCGCGTATTGAAGGACTGATGCAGCGTGTCGGCTTTGCGAGCAAGGGCCTGTTTGTGATGGACGGTTCGCGCCGCAGTGCCCATGGAAATGCTTACTTCTCTGGATTCGGTGCCGCCAAACGTATCGTATTCTTTGACACGCTACTCTCACGTCTTGCACCGAATGAAATCGAGGCAGTGCTCGCGCATGAGCTGGGCCACTTCAAGCTGAACCACGTAATCAAGCGCGTCGGCATTCTATTCGTGATGTCGCTAGGCTTTCTCGCGCTGCTCGGCTGGCTGAAGGGACAGGTATGGTTTTATCAGGGTCTGGGTGTGACGCCTTTACTGGATGGCAGCAATGATGCAATGGCCCTCATCCTGTTCATGTTCGCGCTGCCGGTATTCACCTTCCTGTTCTCGCCGCTGCTGTCGATCACCTCGCGCAAGAACGAGTTCGAGGCTGATGCATTTGCCGCCAAGCACAGTAACTCGCAGGACCTGATCTCCGCGCTGGTCAAGCTGTACGAGGACAATGCTTCGACCCTGACACCGGATCCCTTGCACTCGGCCTTCTACGACTCTCATCCGCCCGCCAGTGTACGGGTACAGAAACTACTGTCGGCCTGATGATGGTCACGCGCACGGCGCTGTTACAAGGTACCTGCCGTCACCTCACCGAAGGTGCCAGCGAAGCACAAGTGCGCGACGCGCTGTCTGTACTTAACGACTGGGCACAGATCGATGGCCTGCTGCAGCGTGAATTTCGCTTCGCTGATTATCACCAGACCATCGCATTCGTGAATGCCGTTGCTGCGATGACGCATCAGGAAGATCACCACCCCGACATGCTCATCAGCTATAACCGTTGTACCGTGCGCTACAGCACGCATTCAGCGGGCGGCATATCGCACAATGATTTCATCTGCGCAGCCAAGGTCGATGATATTTACCTGAAAGGTCCATGGCAGAGCGCGAAGGCCTGATCGTTGCCGCACACGGTCGTCACTATTTAGCGCAGGCCAACGGGCAGCTGTGGCAGTGCGTCACACGCGGCAAAAAAAGCGATGTAGCCACCGGCGACCGCGTACGGTTTCATGAGACTTCGGCAGATCAGGGTGTGATTGAACAAATCCTGCCACGAGCAACGCTGCTCTACCGTTCCGACCAGTTCAAATCCAAGCTGCTCGCAGCCAACCTCACGCAGCTGTTCATTGTTGTGGCCACCGAGCCCAACTTTTCAGACGACCTGGTGTCTCGCTCACTGGTCGCCTCCGAAGCCGCCGGCATTCGCGCGCATCTGGTGCTAAACAAAATCGATGTCACAACATCGCTGGAATTCGCGCGCAAGCGCGTCGCACCCTATGCGCGTCTGGGCTATCCGGTGCATGAGGTCAGCGCGACCGGTCATCCTCAACAGACACTGGCGACACTACAGCCCTTACTGAGTGGTCAATCTACGATCCTGATAGGCCAGTCCGGCATGGGCAAGTCGTCACTGGTGAATCTGCTGGTACCCGATGCCGATATCGCGGTGCGCGAGATTTCGCAGCGCCTTGATAGCGGTAAGCACACCACCACGTTTACCCGGCTTTACTCGATCGATGAACAAACGACGGTGATTGATTCACCCGGCTTCCAGGAATTTGGTTTGTATCACCTGAGCGAAGGCATGCTAGAGCGCGCTTTCCCGGAATTCGCCTCTCATCTCGGCCAGTGCCGGTTCTACAATTGCCATCATGTGTCCGAACCTGGCTGCGCACTCCTTCAGGCGATGGCCGATGAGCAGATCGAACCTGCACGGCATGAGCTTTACCTGCAGCTGCGGCATGAATCGCTGCAGAAGCCGGGATATCGCTGAGTACGGGAATAGGCGATCACTGGTCAGCGCAGAGTTGAGAGAAAGTCTTGTGCGTTGAAGCGGGCTTACCTTGGGTCTTTATATGGCCGCCCAATCGCCTCAAAAACTGTCCCCGCCCGACAAAACCCCTTATAATCCAACAAGTTAAAAACGATTCGGCGGCGGCCGCTGGCTAGCCGCCGATTTCATTTATGGCAATCAAACACTACCTGACGTTTGCTGACCTGACGCTCGCCGAGTACGAGTATCTGATCGAACGGACACGGGTCATCAAGCGCAAGTTCAAGAATTACGAGCCTTATCATCCGCTGCTGGACCGCACGCTGGTGATGGTGTTCGAAAAGAATTCGACCCGCACCCGCTTGTCCTTCGAGGCAGGTATGCATCAGCTCGGCGGTGCTGCGATCTATCTTAATACGCGTGACAGCCAGCTTGGTCGTGGTGAGCCGGTCGAGGATGCTGCACAGGTCATGTCCCGCATGTGCGACATCATCATGATTCGCACCTTTGGTCAGGAGATCATTGAACGCTTCGCGGCGAACTCGCGCGTGCCGGTAATCAATGGCCTGACCAATGAGCACCATCCCTGCCAGGTCTTTGCTGACGTCTTCACCTACATCGAGCACCGCGGCTCGATCGCCGGCAAGACCGTCGCATGGATAGGCGATGCTAATAACATGCTGTATTCATGGCTGCAGGCGGCCGAAGTTTTTGGCTTCCACGTGAATGTATCAACGCCGGCTGGCTACGACATCAATCCGGCGCTGGTCTCGCCAGAGAACCAGCGCTATACCGTCTTCAAGAATCCTACTGATGCCTGCGAAGGCGCTGACCTCGTAACCACCGATGTGTGGACCAGCATGGGATACGAGCAAGAAAACGCAGCGCGCCTGAAAGCCTTCGACGGCTGGATCGTTGATGCTGCCAAGATGAATCGCGCGAACAAGGATGCGCTGTTCATGCACTGCCTGCCCGCCCACCGTGGCGAGGAAGTCTCGGCGGAAGTCATCGACGGCCCGCAGTCGGTGGTCTGGGACGAGGCGGAAAACCGCCTGCACATCCAGAAGGCGCTGATCGAGTACCTGCTGATCGGCCGCG
>CAZXRS010000250.1:0-3299 GCA_964642635.1 uncultured Bifidobacterium sp.
GGAGGACCATGAGAGTTTACCATCTAGTCGCCTCTTCCAAGCTGGCAAGAAACTCTCCCTTGCCGAAGTCGACGCCTACCAGTACTGCGCGCATGCGGTGGCCCCGGCCCGGTTGGCCTGAGGCAGTAAGGAATTATTCAGACTCGGGCTCGGAAGATTGATTGAGGTTGACCGCGCGGGCGGGAACCACCGTCGAAATCGCGTGCTTGTACACCATTTGAGTAACGGTGTTGCGGAGCAGCACAACGTACTGGTCGAAGGATTCAACATGTCCTTGGAGCTTGATGCCGTTCACCAGGTAGATGGAGACAGGAACGTGCTCTTTTCGCAAGGCGTTCAGAAACGGGTCTTGTAGCAGTTGCCCTTTATTGCTCATGGAAGCTCCGTAATTGTTCTAAGTTCAGGAGATTGGGGCGACGCCGGGAAAAATCAAGGCGCCGCGATCACTGCCTTCTGCGAATGTAATCGATTTTGCCACACGCTGGCAAACGCCGTTGCGTAAATACCGTGCTATTCCGACTTTGAGAAGGGGTTTTTTCCAGAGCGAAACTCTATCCGCAAAGGCGTGCCGGTCAGCGAGAAACTGTCGCGGAAATGCTTTTCCAGATAACGACGGTAATTCGCATCAATCGCATCGAGCGAATTGCCGTGCACAACGATCACGGGTGGATTCTGGCCACCCTGATGCGCGTAGCGCAGCTTTGGTCGCGTCGAGCCCTTGCGGCGTGGCTGCTGGTGGTCAACCGCTTCCTGCAGCGCGCGCGTGAGCTGCGGAGTGGGCATCTTCTTCATCGCCGCTTCGTACGCCGCGTCGATGGACTTCATCATCGGTGCGATACCGCTTCCCTTGAGCGCAGAGATGAAATGCATCTTCGCGAACGACAGGAATGCCAACTTACGCTCAATCTCGCGCTTGATCTGATCGCGCTGTTCGGTATTGAGGCCGTCCCATTTGTTCACGCCAATCACGAGCGCGCGCCCTGCTTCGAGCACAAAGCCCGCGATGTGCGCATCCTGCTCCGAGATATCCTGTTGCGCATCAAGCAGCAGCAGTACTACGTTGGCTTCAGAAATCGATTGCAGAGTCTTGACGACCGAAAATTTTTCGATCGCCTCAAATACCTTGCCCTTACGTCGTATGCCAGCAGTATCGATGAGCGAGTAATGACGGCCATTGCGCTCGAACGGAATCTCGATAGAGTCGCGCGTAGTGCCAGGCATGTCGAACGCGATCACACGTTCCTCACCCAGCAGCGTGTTGACCATGGTCGACTTGCCCACATTTGGCCGGCCGACGATCGCGATACGGATACCGCGCGCCTGATCTTCGGTCTCTTCTTCCTCAACCTCGCTTTCTAATACGAGGTCAAGCGCTTCTTCCACCAGATCAGGTACGCCGTCGCCATGTGCGGCCGAGATCACATAAGGATCGCCCATGCCCAGTTCATAGAAATCGGCAGTGACAGAGGTGTACTTCATACCCTCAGATTTATTCACCACGAGCATTACTCTGCGTCCCGCTTTGCGCAGAAAGTCAGTGATGGTCTTGTCATGTGGCGTCAGTCCCTGCCGGCCATCGACAATAAATATCACCACATCGGCTTCAGCGACCGCCTGCTTGGTCTGCTTGGCCATCTCAACCATGATGCCCTCTTTCGCTACCGGCTCGAAACCACCGGTGTCGATGACGAGGAAAGGCCGCTTACCGATACGCCCCTCACCGTAGTGCCGGTCGCGCGTCAGTCCCGGGAGGTCGGCCACCAGCGCGTCCCTCGATCGCGTGAGACGATTGAACAGCGTGGATTTGCCGACATTAGGTCGACCGACAAGGGCAATAACGGGCTTCATAAAAGTTCTCGGGGCTGGCCTCCGCGTAGAGGCCAGCCCCTGCAGTGTAATTTCCAGTACAGATTATTCGGAGGTCAAGGCCACCAGCTTGCCATCACGCGTCTGAACGATCAGATTGGCGCCGGCAACCACCGGTGCTGCTCTAACCTGATCACCCAGATTGATGCGAGCTAGCATCGCGCCTTCTTCGCGCGACAGAAAATGCAGGTAGCCCTCTTTGTCGCCGACAACCACGGCACGTCCATAAGATACAGGCGCGGACAACCCGCGTCCCGACAGACTGGTCGAACGCCACAAACTACCGCCCGTGTCGCGAGAAAAACCTGCGACCGTACCTTGCTCATCGGCGCCAAAAACATAGCGTTGATCGATCGCGGGACCGACATCGGCCGAGAACTCACGCGCCCAACGCAGGCTGCCGTTGCCCGCATCGATGCAGGCAATACGCCCCTGATACGAGGTCGCGCAGATCTCGCGACCCAGCAATGCAGGTGTACCCGAAACATCGGCTACACGCTCAAGTTCCGTCGCGCCGCGCGGCTCGGCCACCGGAGCATCCCAGCGAGCAACACCGGTAGCAGCCGATATCGCCAACAGACGCCCTGCGGGAAGAGCGACGTAAGCCATGCCGTCATTAATCACGATGCCGGGTGCGGCACGCAGCACAAGCGCCGGCGCAGTACGCTGCACGACCCAGCGACGATTGCCGGTCTCCACGTCATACGCAACGATCTTGTTGTCCATGCTGCGCACGATGACGACTCCTGAGCCGACCGCCGGCGCGGACAACACTTCGGTCGACAGTCGAGTCTTCCAGCGCTGCTTTCCGGTCGCCGCATCGAAGGCAAACAACGTGCCCTGGGCGCTGGCCACAGCGACGGTAGCCGCATCAGCACCAACGCCGGCGCTAAGATCGGCATCTACCGTCGCTGTCCAGACTGGCTTACCCGTGACAGCATCCAACGCGCTTACTTTGCCGTTCGTCGCGGCGGCGTACACCTTGCCGTCGGATAGCGATGGCGAAAGAAAGTAGCCACCCGACTTGCCCACGTCCGCAGTCCACAGCGTGCGGACCACCATGGAGGGCTTGAAGCTAAGCAGCGGTGCCGGCTCCAGGCGCGGCTTCTTGCTGGAGAACATCGAGCATCCCGCCAGCAAGGCCAGCGACAGCACAGCACCCGCGCGCAGCGTGTTTATCGTGAATGTCATGACACGTTCCCCGTCAGCCCTTCGCCGGTGCTGTACCGAGCGCGTCGAGTTTGAGCTGTATGAGCTGGCGCGCCGGATTTTTTACCTCGGTCTTATCGAGCGCAGACTGATAAGCCGCACGCGCATCATCAATCTTGTTCATCGCGAACAGCAGGTCACCTTTACGGTCAGCTACCAACGCCGCGAACTGTTCGGGGAAATCACCCGCCAGTGCCTTGAGCCCATCGTCATAGGCCTTCTCG
>CAZXRS010000251.1:0-3266 GCA_964642635.1 uncultured Bifidobacterium sp.
TTCGACCACCAATGGCGCTGTCGCAAAACCGAATTCATCTGCACCCAGCAGCGCACCGATCACGACGTCGCGACCGGTCTTGATCTGGCCATCCGTCTGCACGCGAATACGGCCGCGCAGTCCGTTTAGCACCAGTGTCTGCTGCGTCTCTGCGAGACCCAGTTCCCACGGCGTGCCGGCGTGCTTGATGGACGACAGCGGCGACGCGCCGGTACCACCATCATGACCAGCGATCACGACGTGATCTGCTTTCGCCTTAGCGACACCCGCAGCAACGGTACCCACGCCCACTTCGGATACCAGCTTGACCGAGATGTCCGCAGTCGGGTTCACATTCTTCAAGTCGTGGATCAGCTGTGCGAGATCTTCGATGGAGTAGATGTCATGGTGCGGCGGCGGAGAAATCAGGCCCACGCCCGGGACCGAAAAGCGTAGCTTCGCGATGTAATCGGACACCTTATGTCCTGGCAGCTGACCGCCCTCGCCGGGCTTCGCACCCTGCGCCATCTTGATCTGAATCTGATCGGCCGAGGTCAGGTATTCGGTCGTTACACCAAAACGACCCGACGCGACTTGCTTGATCTTCGAGCGCAGCGAGTCACCGGCCAGCAACTCGATATCTCGCTCGACGCGATCTTGTCCGATGATGGACGCGAGCGTGTCACCCTGTTTAATCGGAATGCCGCGAAGCTCATTACGATAGCGCGCATCATCTTCACCACCTTCTCCGGTGTTGGACTTGCCGCCTATACGGTTCATGGCAATCGCGAGCGTTGAATGCGCTTCTGTCGAAATTGAGCCCAGCGACATAGCGCCGGTTGCGAAACGCTTCACGATTTCTTTCGCAGGCTCCACATCGTCGAGCGCGATTGCCTTGGCCGGATCGATCTTGAATTCGAACAGGCCGCGCAGCGTCATGTGTCGCTTCGACTGATCATTGATGATCTGGGCGTATTCTTTGTACGTACTGAAGTTGTTTGCTCGCGTCGAGTGCTGCAACTTCGCGATCGCGTCCGGTGTCCACATATGGTCTTCGCCACGCACGCGGAAGGCATATTCGCCACCTGCATCGAGTGCATTGGCTAGTACCGGGTCATTTCCAAATGCTTGCTTGTGCAGGCGCATCGCCTCTTCGGCGACTTCAAACACGCCGATGCCCTCGACATTCGATGCAGTACCGCGGAAGTATTTCTCGACCATTGGCTTGTTCAGACCAATCGCTTCGAAGATCTGCGCACCGCAGTAAGACATGTACGTCGAAATGCCCATCTTCGAGAACACTTTCAGCAGGCCTTTGCCGACGGCTTTCTGGAAGTTATAGATCGCCTTATCTGCGGACAGATCGCCCGGCAGGCCCTTGGCCATGTCGACCAGCGTATCCATGGCGAGATACGGATGAACCGCTTCAGCACCATAGCCCGCGAGTAGCGCGAAGTGATGCGTCTCACGCGCAGAACCGGTTTCGACCACGAGTCCGGTCGATGTGCGCATGCCCTTGCTCACCAGATGTTGATGAATTGCCGAAGTGGCCAGCAGCGCGGGAATGGCGACATGGTCCTTGTCGATGTTTCGATCGGAAAGGATCAGGATGTTGTGGCCAGATTTCACCGCGTCGACCGCCTGAGCACACAGCGACGCCAGACGCGCTTCCACACCTTCTTTGCCCCATGCAGCCGGGTAGCAAATGTCCAGCTCGAACGAGCGGAACTTGCCACCGGTGTGTTCGCTGATATTACGCAGACGAGTAATGTCTTTGTAATCGAGGATAGGCTGTGACACCTCGAGTCGCATCGGTGGATTGATGTTATTGGTATCGAGCAGGTTGGGCTTCGGTCCGATGAAGGACACCAGCGACATCACCATCGCTTCGCGGATCGGGTCGATCGGCGGGTTGGTTACCTGCGCAAACAGCTGCTTAAAATAGTTATACAGCGGCTTGTTCTTATTGGACATGACTGCCAGGGGCGAGTCATTACCCATAGAGCCGGTAGCTTCTTCGCCGGCGACGGCCATCGGCGCCATCAGGAACTTCAGGTCTTCCTGCGTGTAACCGAATGCCTGCTGGCGATCGAGCAGCGTCGCTTTGTCGGTGCGTTGCTCTGGCTCGGCCTTGATCGCATCCAACTTGATTCGGACTGAATCGATCCACTGCTTGTACGGTTTGGCATTGGCGAACGTGTCTTTGAGTTCCTTGTCGTCGATGATGCGGCCAGCCTCAAGATCGATCAGGAACATTTTGCCTGGCTGCAGACGCCACTTTTTCACAATCTTTGAATCAGGAATAGGCAAGACGCCCGACTCGGAAGCCATGACAACGAGATCATCATCGGTCACCAGATAACGCGCCGGACGTAGTCCGTTACGATCAAGCGTGCCGCCGATATGACGCCCGTCGGTGAAGGCCATCGCCGCAGGGCCGTCCCATGGCTCCATCATCGCTGCGTGATACTCGTAAAACGCGCGGCGATTGTCATCCATCAGCGTGTGGTTTTCCCACGCTTCCGGAATCATCATCATCATTGCTTGCGCAATCGGATACCCGGCCATGACCAGCAGTTCAAGCGCGTTATCGAAGCTCGCGGTATCGGACTGGCCTTCATAAATCAGAGGGAAGAGTTTCTGCAGGTCGTCGCCAAGTACCGCTGACTTCATCACGCCTTCGCGCGCGCGCATCCAGTTGAAGTTGCCCTTCACCGTGTTGATCTCGCCATTGTGCGCGAGTAAGCGGTAGGGGTGCGCCAGTGGCCACTCAGGGAAAGTGTTGGTCGAGAAGCGCTGGTGAACCAGTGCAAGCGCTGATACACAGCGCGGATCTTGCAGGTCTTTGTAATACACGCCAACCTGGTCCGCCAGCAGAAGGCCCTTGTAGACCACGGTACGTGCCGACATTGACGGCACAAAGAACTCTTTACCGTGCAACAGGTTCAATGCCTGAATTGCGTGACCCGACGACTTGCGAATCACGTACAGCTTGCGTTCGAGCGCGTCTGTGACCATGATGTCTTGACCGCGTCCGATGAAAATCTGACGGATCAAGGGTTCTTTTTCGCGCACGGTCGGTGACATGGGCATTTCGCCGTTCACCGGCACATCGCGCCATCCGAGTACGACCTGGCCTTCGGCGTGAACGGCTCGCTCGATTTCCTGTTCGCAGGCGAGACGCGATGCTTGTTCCTTCGGCAGGAACACCATGCCTACGCCGTACTCTCCCGGCGGCGGCAGCGTCACACCCTGCTTGCTCATCTCTTCGCGGTAGTACGCGTCCG
>CAZXRS010000252.1:0-3229 GCA_964642635.1 uncultured Bifidobacterium sp.
GGTGTGGCGATCTCGATGAAGTACGTCGTTACCGCGATCTGCTCAATCAAATGATAGACAAGCATCATGGCGTGCCGGCGACGTTTCATCCGTTGACGGGTGATGAACCTTGGCGAGATGTAACCCGCTGGCCGGAGGTGGTGGTGGATCAGTGTGGGAAGCAGCAGCTCGAACTTCCGGAGGTCAAGCAATGGAGATCGCTGGGTGAAGCGGATAGGCATGCGCTGTTTGTGCTGGGAAGGTCCAAGCACTCGCAGGCGGAGTTTGTGGGGGCGATGAAGCTGTTCTTTGGGGTTTAACAGCCCGTGGGTCCCAGCTTACGCTGGGACGACTCATCAACGTGCGACGCCATTAAAACTGTCGTTCCAGCGCAAGCTGGGACCCATGCTCGCAAAGGCAAAAATCTAAACCAACAACCCCCGATGCGTATCAATCGCCTCGCGCACCATGGGAATCAATTCTTTCGCCTCACCGCTATCAATCTTCTCCAGGAAGGTTTTCTTCATGCGTGGCTCCCAGAATTTCTGGATGTGATTCGCAATATCTGCCTTCGCCTGTTCGCGGTCCGGCATGCTCTCGAAGAACGCGCCGATCTGGTTTGCCATCTTTACGAGGTTCTCGATATCCATTCCATCACTCCGTTGTCAGCCGTTCCGCATGCGCGTACACCACGTAGGAAGCATCGCGCATGAAACCCAAGAGCGTCACACCCGACTGCTCCGCCAGTTCCACCGCGAAGCTGGTGGGTGCCGAGATCGCAGCGATGCAGCCTATCCCCATCATCGCCGACTTTTGTACCATCTCGAAACTCGCTCTACTCGTCAGCAGCAGCGCACCTTGCGAAAAATCTGTCTT
Organism: uncultured Bifidobacterium sp.; assembly: GCA_964642635.1. Taxonomy (GTDB): domain Bacteria; phylum Pseudomonadota; class Gammaproteobacteria; order Burkholderiales; family Burkholderiaceae_D; genus Pernthalerella. Next base: position 856 of record CAZXRS010000252.1, read on the forward strand.
TAACTTCGCCAACGCACCGATCAGTTTGTCGAGCGCGTTATGACGGCCCACATCTTCACGTACGCAGACCAGTTCACCCGCCGCACCAATCCATGCCGCAGCATGTGTCGCGCCGCTCTGTTGCTGCATAGGCTGCAGTGCCTGCATCGCACGCATGCCGGCGATCAGCGCTGATGCATCCACCGCATGCCGGTGAGACACCGGCGCCACGCAACGCGACACCTGATCCAGCGCCTCGGTACCGCACAATCCGCATCCCGTACGACCGGTCATATTGCGACGACGCTCTTTCAATGACGCAAATCGTTCACTCGCAATGTCGATGCGTACGACTCGTCCATCAGGACGCTCATCCACCTCGCAGCCGTAGCACTCGGATGCCGTGGCAATGATGCCTTCGGAGAGAGAAAATCCCAGCGCAAAGTCTTCCAGATCTGCCGGTGACGCCAGCATGACCGCATGCGATATGCCGTTGTATTCCAGACCGACCGGAACTTCGACCGCGAGCAGATCCTGCGATTCAGATAAGCGACCGTCGCGACAGCGCAGCACGGACACAGGCTTGAGTGTGTCCGCGCCGGGATTCAATGCTGTCGCCTTCGGTTCATGGCCCATACAAATTTTCTTTGATCAGCTGGCATCCGCCTTGGCCAATTCCAGCTGCTCCTTGTTGAACTGCTGATAGTCCTTCTGCCATTGCGACGGCTGTGTCACCGGCATCACCTGCACCGCAGTCACCTTGTACTCAGGACAGTTGGTCGCCCAGTCAGAGTTATTGGTGGTAATGACGTTCGCACCCGATTCCGGGAAGTGGAAGGTGGTGTAGACCACGCCCGGTTGCACATTCTCCGTCACCGTTGCGCGCAGCACGGTCTGCCCTGCGCGCGATTCAACACCGACCCAGTCATCCTGACGGATGCCGCGTTCTTCCGCATCATGCGGATGGATCTCGAGTCGGTCTTCGCTATGCCAGTGAACGTTCTCGGTGCGCCGCGTCTGAGCGCCGACATTGTACTGGGACAGAATACGACCGGTGGTCAGAATCAATGGGAAGCGCTGCGTGACCTTCTCATCGGTCGCGATGTATTTCGTAATCATGAAGCGACCCTTGCCGCGTACGAACTGCTCCACATGCATGATCGGCGTGCCATCCGGTGCGTTCTCATTACACGGCCACTGCACGCTACCCATCTTGTCGATTTTTTCGTACGTCACGCCACGGAAGGTGGGTGTGAGTGCCGCGATCTCGGCCATGATCTCGGACGGATGCGCATAGCTCATCGGATATCCCAGCGCATTGGCCAGTAGCTGTGTGACTTCCCAGTCGGCATAGCCGGCCTTCGGCGGCATCACCTTACGCACGCGCGAGATACGGCGCTCGGCATTCGTGAAGGTGCCGTCTTTCTCGAGGAAAGAAGAACCCGGCAGGATCACATGCGCATACTTGGCGGTTTCATTGAGGAAGATGTCCTGCACTACCAGACATTCCATCGCCATCAGCGCTTCGGTCACATGCTGCGTGTTCGGATCCGACTGTACGATGTCCTCGCCCTGCACATACAGACCCTTGAAGCTGCCATCCATCGCCGCCTCGAACATATTCGGAATGCGCAGACCCGGCTCGGGATTGAGCGTCACACCCCAGCTCGATTCGAATTCAGCGCGGACGGTGCTGTCAGAAATATGGCGATAGCCGGGCAGCTCATGCGGGAAGGAGCCCATATCGCAGGAGCCCTGCACATTGTTCTGACCACGCAGCGGGTTTACACCGACACCGAGGCGACCGACGTTGCCGGTGGCCATCGCGAGATTAGCGATACCCATCACCATGGTCGATCCCTGCGCGTGCTCGGTCACACCGAGGCCGTAGTAGATCGCTGCATTGCCTCCGGTGGCATACAGTCGCGCCGCACCGCGCAGCATGTCAGCTGGCACACCGGTGGTGGCAGCCATCGCCTCCGGTGAATTTTCCGGACGTGACACGAAGGCTTTCCACTCTTCAAACGATTTCAGATCGCAACGCTCGCTGATGTACTCTTCTTTGAGTAGACCCTCGGTCACGATCACATGCGCCAGCGCATCGATCACGGCAACGTTGGTACCCGGCATCAGCTTGAGGTGGTAGTCAGCTTTGTAGTGTGCGCCCTTCACCATCTCGGTAGAGCGCGGATCGACCACAATCAGCTTGGCGCCCTGACGCAGACGTCGCTTCATCTGTGACGCAAACACCGGATGAGCGGCAGCGGGGTTCGCACCAATCACCATGATCACATCGGCCTGCATCACCGAGTCAAAGGTTTGCGTGCCAGCAGATTCACCCAGCGTTTGCTTGAGTCCATAACCGGTCGGCGAATGGCAGACGCGGGCGCAGGTG
>CAZXRS010000253.1:0-3223 GCA_964642635.1 uncultured Bifidobacterium sp.
ATTCAGCGGGAAAATCACCTCGGCGGCGAACTTGCCACCTTCTTCGAGTACCTGATTCACGGTATCGATATCAAGCTCCGCATGGGACGGCAGCTGTGCGAATACTTTATCGACTTGCAGCAACTCATGTAATACGAACTGCATGTCGCGCAACGGTGGGGTGTAGCTGGGCATACGTATCTCCTCAATTAACTTCTCTGTTCCGCAGGCTAGAGTGTTTGCGCTGACCCGTGGATGTCATTCATCACTGCGTTGACTGTTTGCTGCGCTAGCTACGAGCACTGGCGATCAAACGCGCAAACCCGGCTCGCGCACGATCCACCGAACCCGGGCTGCGAATGAAGCGTGCATCGTGATGCAGCGCCAATACCAGCCCATACATTTCAAACACCAGCTGTGCCGCATCCGGGTCAGTGGTGATGTGTCCCTCATCCATAGCCTGCTGCGTAGCGCGCAATAGCGACTGCTGCCAGGCGGCGACCATATCCATCAACTGGTCGCGCACCGGACCCGGCCGGTCGTCGTATTCGACCGCGCCACTGATGTAAATACAGCCAGAAGCAATTTCGCGCCCGACCCGCTCGACCCAGCGCATAAACAAGCTCTGCAGACGCGGCAAGCCGCGCGGCAAACTCACGCTGGGTACAAAGACGTCTTCCGCGAATTGCTGGTGGTAGCGCTTGAGCACCGCAATCTGCAGCTCTTCGCGCGAGCCGAAATGCGCAAATACACCGGATTTGCTCATGCCCATGCGTTCGGCGAGCGTGCCTATCGTCAAGCCCTCGAGTCCGTCCCGACTGGCCATGGCCAGCGCGGCATCGAGGATGCTCACACGCGTCTGTTCGCCTTTGCGCAGCGGTTTCTGGAGGGTGTCGGTCATGGACGGGCCGAAAATCGAACGGTCGTCCTATTATGCACAAAAAATGGAGAAAAGACACTGGATTCCGGCCTGCGCCGGAATGACGATAGAGGGTGCGGCGCGCTTAAACGAGTCATCCCGGCGCAGGCCGGGATCCAGCGCTTTTCATTGGGCGGTGTTAGCCCCGCGACCGATCGATAGCTCGACGATCCCGCTTCGTCGGCCTTCCCCGAATCGCATCCGCCGGCTCGGCAAACAGCTGCCGGCGCTCGGCCTGCTCCTGCTGCCGCCTTATGCCTTCCGGCGTTTCCTCGTACAGCTGCCGGGCTACCGCCGCCGGCCCGCGCTGATCTGACAAGGCGACCACGCGCACCTGCCATTCGGTACTGCCGTTGTCGATATCGAGCAGGTCGCCGGCCTTGAGCGCACGCGCTGGCTTGCAGCGCTCGCCGTTGAGTTTCACCCGACCGCGTTCGACCGCTTCAGAGGCGAGCGAGCGCGTCTTGAAGAAGCGCGCAGCCCACAACCATTTATCGATTCGTGTACCGTCCATCACCTGATTGTAACGATCAGCACCGCTTACCGTGTATAGCTGCCCAGCGTGAGCACCTGCAGCACAAAACGGTACAGCCCATAGGCGAAACGATTCCAGATTCTTCGCGGTAAAGACAGTTGTGCGACATCGGCAGCCGTGACGGCCACGCCCTCATCGATACCGCGGCGTATGTAGTCACACAGCACTGTGGCAAAGCCCGCATCACGCACGATGATGTTCGCCTCGTGATTAACGAACAGTGATAGTCCATCGAAATTACTTGAACCCACCGTTGCCCAGTCATCGTCGACCACCGCGAGCTTGCCATGCAGCTGCGCACGACGATACTCGACAACATGAACGCCTGCGCGAATCAGGCGCGGGTAGAAGGATTGTGCGACCGCATCCTGCATCACAAACTGACCCACACCGATCAGCAAAGTCACTGACACGCCGCGCTCGGCGGCATGCACCAGTGCCTTGCGCAACTTGCGGCCGGGTGCGAAATACGGAGTGACCAGCATCGCACTTCGGTGTGCATGACCAAGGGCCTGCAACAACGCGCGCTGTATCGTCGCGCGGTTACGCAGGTTATCGCGTACCACGAGCGCTGCCTCTGCAACCTGCACCGCGCGTACGGGTCTCATGCGCGTGACGTACTCACGCAGCCCTTCAAGGCGCGTGCGTAACGGACGCGGACCCATGCGCTGCCATTGCACCTTGAATTCCGTATCGACCTGTCGGACCAGTGGGCCCGAGACGCAAACCGCAAAATCCCAGCGCGGCGCAGCCAGTGGCGCCTCACTACCATCGTCTGCAATCAGGTCGTCATTGATGTTGAGGCCACCCAGAAACGCAATCCGCTGGTCAATAACAACCATCTTGCGGTGTGTGCGCACGATACCGCGCCGGAACCACGGATTAAATGCCATGAAGCGCACACCCGCCGCCTCAAGTTCAGGCTGCAGACGCGCGATGGTTTTTCGTCCGGTGCCTAGCCAGTCGACCAGTACTTGCACGCTGACGCCACGCTCAGCAGCACGCAACAGTGCTGACTTCACGCGTTCGCCGGTCGGATCCAGAGAAAAAATATAGGTCTCGAGACAAATCTCAGTTTGCGCAGCATCGCAGGCATTAATAAGCGCCGGGAAAAATTCCTCGCCTCTGTGCATCAATGACAGCTGATTGCCGTGGCTGTAGCTAGCTGCGCGCATGCTCAGTCTCGTGCGACGGCATGTGCGACCGTTCAGGCGCGCGCAGCTTTAGTTTGAGTTCGGCCACAATCGGTGCATGGTCTGATAACCGCGCCCAGCTTGCGCCTTGTAGTACTTGCGCTTGGAGCACGTCGAAGCCGCGCACATACATTCTGTCGAGTTGAAGGAAAGGCAGCGCCGCAGGGAAAGTTCGCGCCGGCGCCTTGCGCGGGCCACGTCCGGACAGACGTCGCAGATACGTCCCAAAGCGAGACGTCGATCGCTGTTCATCGAACACCTCTGTCACTCCCAGCCGCGAACGCAGCGTGTCGGAGAGCGCATTGCTCCAGTCGTTGAAATCACCCGCAATGAGCAGGGGTGCGTCCTGTGGAGCGCTCGAAGCCACGGCATCGATCAATGCCTCCGTCTGTCGCAAGCGACTGCCAGCGAACAAACCCAGGTGAACGACGTAGCAGTGGATTTGCAGAGTTTCTAGGGTAAGTATGCAGTGCAAGATGCCGCGCTGCTCGAAAGCATGGTCAGACACATCGTGATTATGTGCAGCGGCAATCGGAAAATTCGACAGCAGCGCATTACCGTGATGTCCGTGATCGTAGACTGCATTCTTGCCGTAAG
>CAZXRS010000254.1:0-3168 GCA_964642635.1 uncultured Bifidobacterium sp.
CGTGCCTGTGACGTTCGGCGGCGGTAGCTGAATCGCGAACGAAGGCTTGCCCTCGTCCAGCGTGGCCTTGAAGTAGCCGCACTTTTCCCATTCGGTGCGCCAGTGTTGTTCGATGTCTGCGGGTTCGTAGGCCTTGGCCAGTTCCATGATTGTCCAGAGAGAGCGGTGATGTTGCGAAGCCCCCGATTATAAGCGGGTAGGGCATTTCGGACGCCAGGGATGCGCTCTCGGCGATGCTCATCGCACGCTTCAATTCGTTTTCAAATCCGCAAGAACTTTTTGGTGGCGGGGCTCACTCATAGCCGCTCTTGTCTTGGCCTCTGTGAGGCTAAACCTCAACACACTCATCCATACTTACCAGGGAGATTCTTGCCATGTCTTGGCTTACAAATACACCTCACGCTTACGCTCCACTTCCGCAGATCTCAGATGCGGTGCCACCTAAAGATAGCGATGCATCGACGTCGAGCGCACCTAAACTACCCGTCATCGAATCCCGCAACCCGCCATCATGGGTAGAGCTGGTTCCTTGGGACATCAGATCTCTCGTGCTCACAGAGCTGACGAAGCAGCCTGCATGCGAAGCGGTACAGGCTGATCTGGCCAGTTATGCTCGCACCTCCAAGGCGGCTTCACATGATGTGAGAGCGTTTCATCGCCACTGGCGCGATCCTCGTGCGTCGCTACTGGCCAGTCGAAACCTCGTTCAATGTGCGTGGGACGTGGCAACAGCGCAGGGGTGGTTCGGTCAGGAGAAAGCTTTTGTTTCAGCGATTAAATCTGCTGCCTCCGATTTCATCGCCATCGTTCTTGATGGCAGGGAGGGCGTAGGCTATGAAGATTACTTGCCAGCTGCAATATCCGCACTGCTGGAATCGAATGTCGAACATCTCCATCTTCGACTAGGCTACTCCAACATGGAATCAGACTGTGGCGCCCAGCTGGAAGGTATACAGGCATTAATTACTTCCAGTATGGAGAGACTGAAAAAAGGAAAGCCACTGCCGACGGTTTTCTTGCATGTTCAGGGCATACCGGTAAGCGCACTCGCAGCCGCTTTAAAAACTTCAGCGATACGTCTGAATATTGCGGGCCTCTCACTCTGTGGCGACCCAGGCAACTTCAAGATCGATGCAGCTCTTGATGAGTTGGGCGATAAATATTTATTGGCGGGATTTCGATGTAAGGCAAATCTCGCAGATTGGTATGCCCTGTTCTCCCAACTGAAGGACATTCGCTATATGAACTTGACTGGCTGGGAAGGAGAAGGTCTGAGTGCAGCGCTAAACGGCTGGTTTCATCAATTCCACCAGCTGGAGGAGTTGCATTTACCGATGTGTGAAATTACTCAGCCTTGCTTTGTACACATCTCGAATAAGATTGAGAATAAGCAATCGTTCAAGTGTTTGGGAATAGATCATTTAAGCCGTAAAGCAGTGCACGGCTATGCGGGCAGAGCAGATGTGATTTCTGTTCTGGAAAATAATCCCGACGTACGAATTATTGACTATTTTGACCACCCTGTGTTGAATTGGCCGGCGATGGAGCCATTCTGGAAAGAAGGGCGGTATATCATTAGTTCTATACCGCATGCCATTCGCGCCTTGCCGGAAATCTATGGTCAGGTAGATTTTTTCAAGCCTGCGACCTCGTGAGAAAACGCATGCGCCTCCCCGCCTCCATGGACGGCTGACACCGGCTATAATCACACCATCTGACCGCACTTAGTGCGGCAGCCACAACGCTAGGGGTCCCGGCGCTTCCGCCGGGTGAGACATACCCTCGAACCTGATCTGGATAATGCCAGCGTAGGGAAGCGATGATCCGGGCCTTCGTCCACCATCTCCCGCTTCCTTCGCTGCACTGAGCAAAGGAAGTTCATGAACGCCGCCAATCCGCAGTTCCTCGCCGCCACCGCTACGGTGGACGAAGCCGCGATCCAGCCGTTGCCGAATTCACGAAAGATCTATGTGCAAGGCTCGCGCCCCGACATTCAGGTGCCGATGCGCGAAATCAGCCAGTCCGATACGCCGGCATCATTCGGCGCCGAAAAGAATCCGCCAGTCTACGTCTACGATACCTCGGGCCCGTACACCGATCCTAGCGTCAAGATCGACATCCGCTCTGGTCTTTCACCGCTGCGCGCGAATTGGATCGCCGAGCGCCATGACACCGAAGAACTGGCGGGTCCGACCTCGGCTTACGGTATCGAGCGACTGAGCGATCCTAAGCTGGCCGAGCTGCGTTTCAATCTGCATCGCAAACCGCGCCGTGCGAAGGCGGGAAAGAACGTCACGCAGATGCACTATGCGCGTCAGGGCATCATCACGCCGGAGATGGAGTACATCGCCATCCGCGAGAACCTTCGCCGTAAGGAATACATCGAGAGCCTGAAGACCTCAGGACCAACGGGTGCGAAGCTGGCCGAGATGATGGGTCGGCAGCATCCGGGCCAGTCGTTTGGCGCAGCAATTCCGGCTGAGATTACTCCCGAATTTGTTCGTGATGAAGTCGCACGCGGCCGCGCGATCATCCCGGCCAACATCAATCACCCTGAGTCCGAGCCCATGATCATCGGGCGTAACTTCCTCGTGAAGATTAACGCGAACATCGGCAACTCTGCAGTGACCTCGTCGATCGGCGAGGAAGTCGAGAAGATGACTTGGGCGATACGCTGGGGTGGAGATACCGTCATGGATCTGTCGACCGGTAAACATATTCATGAAACACGCGAATGGATCATTCGTAATTCGCCGGTACCGATCGGTACCGTGCCTATTTATCAGGCACTGGAAAAGGTCAACGGCAAAGCCGAAGACCTGACCTGGGAAATTTTCCGTGACACACTGATTGAGCAGGCCGAGCAGGGAGTCGATTACTTCACCATTCATGCCGGCGTGCTGCTGCGTTATGTGCCGCTGACGGCGAAGCGCATGACCGGTATCGTGTCGCGCGGCGGCTCCATCATGGCCAAGTGGTGCCTTGCCCATCACAAGGAATCCTTCCTGTACGAGCACTTCGAAGATATCTGCGAAATCATGAAGGCCTACGATGTGTCGTTCTCGCTTGGCGACGGATTGCGTCCGGGTTCTATCTATGACGCGAACGATGAAGCGCAACTCGGTGAGCTGCGCACGCTCGGCGAGCTGACGCAAATCGCGTGGAAGC
>CAZXRS010000255.1:0-3144 GCA_964642635.1 uncultured Bifidobacterium sp.
CCTTGGTCAGCTGCTGGCCCTTCTGTGACAGGCGATCAATCTCTTCGCTGATATCGACCGCTGAATCTTCCTGCACAAAGCGCAGTTCATCGATCTTGTTTTCGAGCTCGGCGATGGGTTGCTCAAAGCTGAGGAAGGTGGTTTTGCTCACACTGACTCCTTATCATCCTGGCAATCGGCGACGACTTGTGATCGGCCGCCGGGCGGATCATAACAATCTTGCATTGAATAAATCAATATTCTACCGGCACTGGGTCCAAAGAACGCCATAAATACCAGGTAGCGACCGTACGCCAGGGTTCCCAGTTTGCAGCCACCTCACGCGCATCGCTGCGAGATACCGGCTCCCCAGAGAAGTAGTTCACGCTAATTCCGCGCAGCAGGCCAAGGTCATCAAGCGGGAACACGTTAGGCCTTAGCAAATTGAAAATTAGGAACATCTCGGCAGTCCAGCGACCGATGCCGCGAATCTGGATCAGTTCGGCGATCACCGCCTCATCATCCATCGACGACCAGTCCTTCTGATGCACGCTACCGTTCTGAAAATGCAGCGCAAGATCCGTGATGTACTCGGCCTTGCGCTTCGACAGCCCGCAAGCCGCCAGATTCACCAGCCCAAGCTTCAGTACCGGAGCAGGCGCCATCTTTGGACATGCAGTGACCAGACGCTCCCACACGGACTGCGCCGCCTTCACCGAAATCTGCTGACCGACAATAGAGCGGGCCAAAGTGACGAAAGGATCTCCGCGTGCTTCCAGCTGCAAATCACCAAACTTCGGTATCAGCTTGCGCAGAATGCGATCGCGCTTCATCAGCTCGACCTTGGCCTCTTCCCAGTAATCGGGTACCAGCGGAACAGGTTTCCTGGCCATATCGTACTCAGGCCCTGCGCCACTCGGTCAGGCCACCCGGCTTGTCTTCCAGCACGATGCCCTTGGCAAGCAGGTCGGCACGAATGCGATCGGCTTCCGCGAATTGTTTGTCTTTCTTCGCCTGGGCGCGCGCGGCGATCTGAGCGGCGACATCGTCATCAGTCATGCCGGTCGGCACGCCACCCTGCAGGAAGGCCTGTGGCTCGCGATCTAGTAGCCCAAGCACGCCCGCCAGTGCTTTCAGCTGACGCGAGAGATGCGGCGCATGAGTGCGGTTGACCTCGGTCGCCAGATCAAACAAGACCGACAAGGCGATTGGCGTGTTGAAGTCATCGTTCATCGCATCCGCAAATCGCTGTGCGTAGGCGTCATGCCAGTCCAGCGGCTGGCCATCAGACGCCGTGTCTTTCAGCGCGGTATACAAACGGGTCAGCGCGGTACGTGCATCATCCAGATGCGCATCGGAATAATTCAACGGGCTGCGGTAATGCGCGCGCAAAATGAAGAAACGAACGACCTCGGCGTCGTATTGCTTCAGCACCTCGCGGATGGTGAAAAAGTTGCCCAGCGACTTGGACATTTTTTCGTCATCGACGCGAACAAAGCCGTTGTGCATCCAGGTATTCACGAACGGCTTGCCGCTGGCGCCTTCGGACTGCGCAATCTCGTTCTCGTGATGCGGGAATTGCAAATCCTGCCCACCGCCATGAATATCGAAATGTTCGCCAAGCAGCTGGCACGACATGGCCGAGCATTCGATATGCCAGCCGGGACGACCGCTGCCCCAGGGCGAGGCCCACTTCACTTCAGCAGGCTCTGATTCACGGGAGGATTTCCACAGCACGAAATCCAGCGGATCGCGTTTGGCGCTGGCGACTTCCACGCGCTCGCCGGCACGAAGGTCATCCAGCGACTTGCCAGACAGCTTGCCGTAGCCTTGGAAGTCACGCACGGAGAAATTCACATCACCGTCACTCGCTTTATAGGCAAGTCCATTCGCTTCAAGCTTACTAATCAGGTCGAGCATCTGCGGCACGAAGGCGGTAGCGCGCGGCTCATGGTCCGGACGCTGAACTCCCAGTGCGGCGGCATCTTCGTTCATCGCGTCGATGAAACGATTCGTCAGTGTCGAGATAGATTCACCGTTCTCGACCGCGCGCTTAATAATCTTGTCGTCGATGTCGGTGATATTGCGTACATAGGTGACATCGTATCCCTGCGCGCGCAACCAGCGCTGCACCATGTCGAACACCACCATCACGCGTGCATGACCGAGGTGGCAATAATCGTAGACCGTCATGCCGCAGACATACATGCGGACTTTGCCCGGCTCGATTGGCGTAAACACCTCTTTATCACGCGCCAGCGTGTTGTAAATCTTCAGAGCACTCATGGATGATGTGGAATGGACAGCGCGCGCATTGCACTACTGTCTCTGGCGAACCGGCCGGTCGCTGCGCGGGCAGAAATCAGTCAGTCGTCTTTTGATAAAATGCGAGTTTCGTCAGAGTATAGCATCCAAGCACGCGCCTCCCGGACCTTGCGGCCCCACGACGCTACGCGACGATGCCTCATTAAAGGACAGACATGTTGCGACGCAGCTTATTCGGATTGATCACCGCCCTCAGCTTATTGGCACTGGCACCTTACTCGGCCGCGCAAGAGGCGCCGAAGGTCTCCATTAAAACCAATGTCGGTGAAATTGTGGTGGAGTTGAATCCGGCCAAGGCACCTAAATCGGTCGAGAATTTCCTGCAGTATGTAAAGTCTGGCCATTACAACGGCACTATTTTCCATCGCGTGATCCGCGGCTTCATGATTCAGGGTGGCGGCTACACCACGAAAGGCGCAGAAAAGCCGACCCGTCCGCCGATTGAAATCGAATCCTCCAATGGACTGAAAAACAAACAATATGCGCTTGCTATGGCACGTACGCCGGACCCTAATTCAGCTACGGCGCAGTTTTTCATCAATACCAATAACAATCGCTTTCTTGATTATCCGGGACAGGATGGCTGGGGCTACGCCGTATTCGGAAAAGTTATCAAGGGCACCGAAGTCGTTGACCTGATCGAAGTCGTCGAGACCGATCGCCGCGACAAGCCAGTGAAGTCAGTGGTGATCGAGTCGGCAACGATCGTCGAGTAAATATTTTTAGATAAGGAATCATCATGGCAGTCGCACTCACAACCAACCACGGCAAGATCACGATAGAACTCGACGCAGACAAGGCACCGAAAACTGTCGAGAATTTTCTCCACTACGTCACTTC
>CAZXRS010000256.1:0-3128 GCA_964642635.1 uncultured Bifidobacterium sp.
GACCATTGGTTTTAAGGCCGTACCGATGTTGCGGCCCAGAAGCGCATAAACGCCCGTATAGATCGGATGGAGGATGGCAATTTTGGCGACTACAAGTCGGTGGGAGGTCAGGTGTTCGAGGCGAGGATCCACTTTGGTCCAGGTTATCGGCTGTATTTCACATTGCAAAGACGTGAGGTAGTGGTTCTTCTCGCCGGCGGCAATAAAGCGAGCCAGCGGGATGACATCGAAGCCGCCATCGAAGAAGCACAATTGCTCAGGAAATGGACATGAATAAACCAAAACTGAAAAAATGGGATAGCGCTGAGCATCTCAAGACTGATCAGGACATCGCTTTGTACTTAGAGGCATGCTTCGAAGAAGCTGGAGATGATGCCGCGTTTATTGCCAAAGCCCTCGGCAATGTGGCGCGAGCTAAAGGCATGTCTCAGCTGGCGCGTGATACCGGTCTAGGCAGAGAAAGCTTGTACAAGGCCCTGTCGGGTGATGGAAATCCAAGTTTCGCCACGGTGCTAAAAATCATGCACGCGCTAGGCCTCAGGCTACAACCACAATCGATAAGTCACTAAGCTCTGGAATGAAATCAATCTAGCGACAAGATCAGAAGCCATCGGCTCACTTGTCTTCCTTCGCCTTCGCATCCAGCTGCCGCAAATAGGCCAGCTTATCTGCAATCTTCCCTTCCAATCCACGCGGCGTAGGCTGGTACCAGCCCGGCTCGCCTAAGCCTTCCGGCAAGTAGGTTTCGCCAGCCGCATAGGCTTCCGGCTCGTCATGCGCGTAGCGGTAGAGCTTGCCATAGCCGAGCTGCTTCATCAGCTTGGTCGGCGCGTTGCGCAGGTGCTCGGGTACAGGACGGCTTTTGTCTTTCGCGATGAAGGCGCGCACCTGGTTGTAGGCGTTGTAGACCGCGTTGGATTTCGCTGCGCATGCAAGATAGACGGTGGCCTCGGCCAGCGCGAGCTCGCCCTCCGGTGAGCCTAGGCGTTCGTAGGTGTCGGCGGCGTCGAGCGTAATCCGCAAGGCGCGTGGGTCGGCGAGTCCAATGTCTTCGGCGGCCATGCGTATCAGCCTGCGCGATAGATAGCGAGGATCCGCACCTCCGTCAAGCATGCGAACCAGCCAGTACAACGCGCCATCCGGATTCGAGCCGCGTACGGATTTGTGCAGCGCCGAGATCTGGTCATAGAACGCATCGCCGCCTTTGTCGAAGCGGCGCAGTGCATCGCCCAGCGTTTGCTTGAGCAGTTCTGTGGTGAGACTGGGCTGCTTCGCCTGTGTGGCCGCGCGCAGCACGATCTCGGTATTGTTGAGTAGCTTGCGTCCGTCGCCATCGGCGCTGGCGACGAGCATGGCCTTCGCCTCATCGTCTATCGTTGCGGTGTTATCCAAGGCGAGCGCACGGTCAACCAGTTGCGACAGGTCTTCTTCGGTGAGTGACTTCAGCACATACACCGCTGCGCGTGAGAGCAAGGCGCTGTTCACTTCGAACGATGGATTCTCGGTAGTCGCACCTATAAAGGTGAATAGACCGCTTTCCACATGCGGCAGGAAAGCATCCTGCTGGCTCTTATTGAAGCGGTGAACTTCATCGACAAACAGTATCGTCGGCCGTCCACTGGTGGCTTGCAGCAGTTGCGCGCGCTCGACGGCTTCGCGTATATCTTTCACACCTGATAGCACGGCAGACAGCGCAATGAACTCGGCATGGAAGCCCTGCGCCATGAGTCTTGCGAGCGTGGTCTTGCCGACGCCGGGCGGGCCCCACAGAATCATTGAGTGCGGCTGGCCAGATTCGAAGGCTACGCGCAAAGGCTTGCCGGAGCCGAGCAGGTGCTGCTGGCCGATGACTTCGTCGAGGGTGGAGGGGCGTAGGCGCTCGGCTAGGGGGGTGGTCATGCTCTGAGCTGGTTGATTATTGCGGGTTCGGGGTGCTTCGATGGCCATGGATCCCAGCTTGCGCTGGGATGACATTATTGGGGCGCGACACCCGTTAAAACGTCATCCCAGCGCAAGCTGGGATCCACAACCGTCCTTGGAACTACTGCTGCAACAAATCCGCCCCCTTAGGCATCACAAACTTAAACTGTGTCCCCGGCAGTGACGGATTCTTCTCAAACTTCGTAAACGTCAGCACAGACACCTGACCGAAGCTGTCGCGCAATTCCATACCGACGGGCACACCATCTTTCAGGCCGATACCGATTTTCTCGAACTGCGTGTCCTTGGCTTTCGGAATAGCCTGCAGCCACTCAATACCTTCTTTCGTACCCGCCTCAGACAGCGAAAAATTCTTTTCCAGATCATTACTGCCGAAAAGTATCGCGGCCGGCGACGAACCGATTGCATTGCCTAGTGCGCGCACGATGACTTGATTCAGGTCTTTGTCATGCACGTACATGGTCTCACCATCAGCCTGCAGGATTTGTTCATAGGGTTTTTTATAAGCCCAGATGAATTTGCCCGGGCGCGAGAATACGAAACTGCCGCTGGCCTCGTTCGACACGCGCAGCTTGCCGCCCTCTTCCCTCACCTGCCTTTGAACGAATTCACCGCGCGCAGATTTAGTGCCTGCGACGAAAGCCTTGAACTGTTCCAGCGCAGAGGCACTGACTAGAAGCGGCGCGCTTAGCAAAACAGCCATGATGGTATAGCGGAGATACCTATTTTTTGATGCCATCGGATTCATCACTCCTGACTCGAGGTCGGCACCAGAATCTCGCGATTGCCATTCGACTGCATCGACGACACCAAGCCGCTTTGCTCCATTTGTTCCAGCAAACGCGCTGCGCGGTTATAGCCGATACGCAGATGTCGCTGCACCAGCGAGATCGACGCACGCCGGTGCTTGAGCACGATGGCCACGGCCTGGTCATACATGGGGTCAGCTTCACCGCTCGTGCCTTCGATGCCGCCCAGCTCACCGCCTTCGGACACGCCGCCTTCAAGAATGCCCTCGATATAGTTCGGCTCACCCTGTGCCTTCAGATGATCGACGACGCGATGCACTTCCTCGTCCGATACAAAAGCCCCATGCACGCGAACTGGCAGGCCAGTGCCCGGCGGCATGTAGAGCATGTCACCCATACCGAGCAGCGCTTCAGCACCTTGCTGATCAAGAATCGTGC
>CAZXRS010000257.1:0-3127 GCA_964642635.1 uncultured Bifidobacterium sp.
CCAAGCACGAAGGTGTTTTGCTCATAAAGCGCAATCAAAGCACCAAGCGTCGATGGCGTTAGTTCGTTCATCATCAGCATATTGCTCGGGTGATTGCCCGGGAACTGGCGATGCGCCGGCAACTGCGGGTCCTGGTTGCCCTGCATCAGCGCCTCAGCTTGTGCGAAACAGTTTGCAAGCAGGGCTTTGTGCTGATGCGCGAAACCATGCGCAGGTTTTAGCGCAACGATGAAATCTACTGGGATCCGGTCTGTGCCCTGATGCAGCATCTGAAAGTAGGCATGCTGGCCATTCGTGCCGGCGCTACCCCAGATCACCGGCGACGTCGGCATCGCGACCGGCTGCCCGTCGCGCGTCACCGCCTTGCCATTGCTTTCCATTTCCAGTTGTTGCAGGTAGGACGGAAACAGAGCGAGGTCTTGATGATAGGGCGCGACCAGTTGGGAGGCGGTGCCAAAGAATTCGCGCTGCCAGAACGTTATCAACGCGAGGATGGTCGGCATGTTCTTGTCGAGTGGCGCCGTTTTGAAATGTTCATCCATGGCATGGGCGCCAGCAAGAAAACTGCGGAAGTTTTTTATGCCGATGGCAATGACCAGCGACAAGCCTATCGCTGACCAAATGGAATAGCGCCCGCCGACCCAATCCCAAAATGGGAACATATTGTTAGCGTCGATGCCGAATTCGGCGACGGCTTTCTCATTCGTTGAGACCGCGACAAAGTGCAGTGGTAAGTCGTTCAATGCGCCCCGATGAAGGAACCACGCGCGCGCGGACTGTGCGTTCAGCATGGTTTCCTGTGTCGTGAAGGATTTGGACGACACGATAAACAAGGTTGTTTCCGGATTCAGGTCATCCAGCAGCGCCGCGATGGCATGCCCATCTACATTCGACAGGAAGTGTAGTTTCAGATCCGCCTTCACAGAAGGGCGCAGCGCGGCACTACACATGGCAGGCCCCAGATCCGAACCGCCGATGCCGATGTTCACCACATCGGTGATGGGCTTGCCGCTAAAGCCGAGCCATGAGCCGTTGCGAATTTTTTCTGAAAACACCTCCATCCGATCCAGTACCTGCTGCACTTCGCTCACCAGTTCCTGGCCTTCCCAATCAAAATGCGCGTCACGGGGCAAGCGCAGCACCGTATGGAGCACAGCACGCTGCTCAGTGCTATTGATTCGCCGACCACTGAACATCTCATTTCGCAGGGATTCCACGCCACGCTGTCGCGCAAAGGCCGTCAGCATGGCGAACGTGTCCTCGCGCACCGGGTTCTTCGAGAAATCTGCGCAGAGGCCCGCAGCTTCAACAGTGAATCGTGGGGCGCGCTGCGGATCTTGGCGGAACAGATCGGCCAGATGCCACTGCCGCGCTTCGTCGGCGTGACGTCGCAGAGCGGTGAATTCAGGGCTCATGGATAAAGGACTGTCGTTGAGCTTGCGCATGAAGAGTGGGCTAGCGCCGGCGGGACCGGGCTGGGCTCAAGGGTTGATCGTTGTTCGGTTGCGAATGATACCCGCTGCACGGATGGGGCCTGTGGAATTGCGTCAAGGCAGGTGTGGAGAGATGACGAATATCTTATTCAGCGCAGCGGTATGGCTAGTCGGGGGGTAGGTCCAGCCATGTCACATTGTTTGACAGTTATTCATTCTTTGAAAGGAAAACTCCCCCGTATTCCCCTCGGGAAACTCAGAAAAAGTGGCCGATAAACAACACAAGCAAGCGAAAATCGACCTCGTCTTTGTTGTCAATTGGATAAATATTCGTTACGTTTCCTAAAAGGCAACCGATAGACGAACAGATCCCATAGCCAGTCCACACCGAGAGAGGAGCAAAACATGCAGGCGTTCTCCAGCACAGTCAGAGATTTATATGCACTGGCCGAATACGCGTCTCCCGATCAATTCCTTCAGCGGGCGATTAGCCTGATGCAGATGTGGATTCGGTTCGACGGCGCGATTTTCGGTACCGGAGAGAAATCGAACCTGCAATCTTTCACCATGCTGGAATCCGGGGCGGTATCGCCCACAGTGACGGTGCCGGAGTCACTGCTATCCCGCGAAGAATCCCGCGACGATCCGGTAGCGCGTGGCATTCGGAATGCACCCTTGTCGCCATCTCGAGGCGGCATACGCGAGCTGTATCGCAAACGTCGAGATGGAAAGAAAGGTAAGGGGCCACGCCCTGGTGGCAGTCGTTCGCTGGCCGAGGAACTCGGTTTGTGCCATCTGATGTTTCATGGGGACGATCCGAAGAAGGTGAAGCCGGCGCGCTGGATCGTGCTCTACCGTCAGCATGATGTGCGTTTTGCCGAGACTGACGCGGCCTGTCTGCACGGGCTGTGGACTCACTTGTCGCACGCGCTGGCAATCAACCGCGCGCGCACGCTCGAGCGTCTGGGAAACACCGGGCCCAAACGTGACAACACGGGCGCATCCGGCCTCATGCTGGAGGATGGACAGATCGAGATCGCTGACCAGCGTTTCTTCGATCTACTCGAGCGCGAATGGCCCGAGACTGCGCCGGACTACATACCGCAAGAAGTGCTAACGGTGCTCAATGAGGGTAAGACGTTTCGTGGCAAGCAGGTAGAGATTTCCATCGTCCGACAGGCTGGCGCACAGCTGTGCCGGATCCGACCGATCGATGTGATGGAGTTACTGACACCGCGTGAATTCGTCGTCGCACGCCGCTTTGCAGCGGGCATGAGTCATAAACAAATTGCGCGCGAACTCGGGGTATCGCATCACACAGTGCGCAATCAACTCGCTCACCTGTATCGCAAACTTAACCTTCATGACAAGGCGTCGCTGGCGCAGTATCTGTCCGCTAACCAGGTGTCGTTGTAAACGCCAGAGCTGGCGAGTCGCTGGCACGCATCCGCTACAATGTTGCCTTCGTTGGAACAGGTGACAGTGATGACTCAGGACGAACTCAAACAGGCGGTGGCACGCGCGGCGATTGATTATGTAGTGGATGGCGAAATCGTCGGCGTCGGTACTGGTTCCACCGCAAATTTCTTCATCGATGAACTTGGCAAGATCAAGGCCCGCATCAAGGGTGCAGTTGCTTCATCTGAAGCGACTGCCACCCGTCTCAAGTCGCATGGGATTTCTGTATTTGATCT
>CAZXRS010000258.1:0-3113 GCA_964642635.1 uncultured Bifidobacterium sp.
CGGGTCCTCAGGCAGGCCGCCAAGAAGCAATGGCCGCACAAGACGGACAGCGGCGCCGAGCGGCAAGATACTAGCGATGGACTGCAACCAGCCCGGCAGTTGCGCGATCGGAAAGTAGACGCCGGACATGAAAATCATCGGCGTCAACACCAGCGTGAAGTAATAGGTAAAAAAATCGTAAGCTTTGGCGATCGCATTCATGATCAATGCGATCGATGCAAAAGTGACTCCGGTTAGGAATAGCAATGGCGGCACCAGCAGCGTGGTCGGGTGCAATCCTATGCCTAGCGCGAACAGCACCAAGAGTATCGCCAGTCCGGAGATCATTGCTTTGCTTGCAGACCACAGCATCTCGGCTAGTACGATGTCGTCCAGCTCTAGCGGTGTATTCAATAAGGCTTCCCAAGTTTTCTGCACGTGCATGCGCGAGAATGCGGAGTACAGTGCCTCGAAAGAGGATGCCATCATGACCGACATGCAGATCGCACCACTGGCGAGGTACTCGATATAGGGCACACCATTGATGTTTTGCAGCAGGCTACCAAGTCCGTAGCCAAATGCGACTAGGGTAATCAATGGTTCAGCGATGTTACCTATCACACTGGCAATGGCTAGCTTGCGCCAGACCAGCAGGTTGCGTCGCCACACTGGTATGAAACGAGCGCTTAGGCTGGGCAGGCGGTAAGTGATTGTGCTCATGTCAGTCTCTCATTTCACGACCGGTCAGTTTCAGGAATAGGTCTTCAAGATTCGCCGGTCGATGCAGGTAACGCACACCTTCGGCGTGCGATAGACTCTGCAGCAATGCATCCGGTTGATTGGTGTAGCAGAAAACTGTTTCGCCACTGACTTCGACACGCTCTGCCATCGCCGCCACACCCTGAGCCCATTGTGCTGCATTGTCGCCGTAAACCTCGATGACTTCTGACTCGATATGGCTGGCGATCAGTGCACGTGGCTCGCCCTCGGCGATCAATCGGCCATGATCGATGACGGCGAGGCGATTACACAAACGCTCAGCCTCGTCCATGAAATGCGTAGTCAGCAGAATAGTCTTTCCTGAGGCAAGCAGCGCTTTCAAGCGCTCCCAGATCATATGTCTGGCCTGTGGATCTAATCCGGTGGTCGGCTCATCCATAAAAATCAGATCTGGATCATTCACCAATGCGCGTGCCAGCGTCAGCCTCCGCTTCATACCTCCAGATAGTTCGCCAAGACGCGCGTGTCGCTTATTACTCAAGTTGGAGAACTCGAGCAACCAGTCCAGACGGGCAGCGATGTCGGCGCGGCGCATACCAAAGTAACGGCCATAGACCAATAGGTTTTCCTCGACCGTAAAGTCTGGATCCAAACTGTCGATCTGCGGAACTACGCCAATGCGCATTCGTGCGCTGCGTGCGTCATCAGGGACGTCATAATCGACAAGTCGGATCGTGCCCTGATCGGGAACGGTTAGTCCGAGGCAGAGCTTCAGTGTGGTTGTCTTGCCGGCACCATTCGGACCGAGCAATCCATAGCACTCGCCACGACGCAATTCAAAGGATAGGCCGTCAATCACGGTATGCCTGTCTGCGCCTTCGCCATAGGACTTATATAAGTTTTTGACGGTAAGTATGGACATAGCTTGTTTAGTGTTAATGCCAGCGATGATCTTGCCACAAGCAGGCTAGAAAAAACAAAAGCCAGGCAGGCTGCCTGGCTTTCCTGGTCATTGAAGCGACCCCAACACTGCGGGGTTTACTCCGCGACGTCGACAGCTTCCGTCGGCTCTGGGCGATCAACCAGCTCGACGAAGGCCATCGGCGCGTTGTCTCCAACGCGGAAGCCCATTTTCAGAATACGCAGGTAGCCGCCGTTGCGTGCCTTGTAGCGCGGACCAATTTCGGAGAACAGCTTGCCGACGATCTCGCGGTCGCGCAGACGCGAGAATGCGAGGCGCTTGTTGGCCAGCGTGTCGACCTTGCCCAAGGTGATGATAGGCTCGACGACGCGACGCAGTTCTTTTGCCTTCGGCAGGGTGGTCTTGATCGCTTCGTGCTTGAGCAGCGAGACGGTCATGTTGCGCAGCATCGCGAGGCGGTGCGACGAGGTGCGGTTCAGTTTGCGAAGTCCGTGACGGTGACGCATGGTGATTCCTTTTCTGAATATTTAATCCAGCTCTTCTATCGTCAGTCCTGATGACACCTCAGGACTGACGCGGGCCGGTAACGGTTAAAGAATGCCTGTTTACTTCTCGAGTCCAGCCGGCGGCCAGTTCTCGAGCTTCATGCCTAGGGTCAGGCCGCGCGAAGCAAGAACTTCCTTGATTTCGTTGAGCGACTTGCGACCCAGATTCGGGGTCTTCAGCAGTTCGTTTTCGCTACGCTGAATCAGGTCACCGATGTAGTAAATGTTCTCGGCCTTCAGGCAGTTTGCGGAGCGGACGGTAAGCTCGAGATCGTCGACCGGACGCAGCAAAATTGGATCGACCGTCGGAGCACGAGTCGGTGCCTCAGCAGCAGCCTCGGTACCTTCAAGTGCAGCGAAGACTGTCAACTGATCAACCAGCACGCGGGCCGACTGACGGATCGCTTCTTCCGGCGAGATTACACCGTTGGTTTCGATATTCATGACCAGTTTGTCGAGGTCGGTACGCTGCTCGACGCGAGCGGATTCGACGGTGTAAGACACGCGGCGCACCGGCGAGAACGAAGCATCAAGAATGATGCGGCCGATAGTCTTGTTGGTATCTTCAGACAGACGACGCACGTTGCCCGGCACATAGCCGCGACCCTTCTCCACCTTGACCTGCATGTCAATCTTGCCGCCTGCAGTCAGTTGCGCGATGACGTGGTCAGGATTGATCAGCTCAACGTCGTGGGGCAGATCGATATCCGATGCCAGTACCGCGCCTTCGCCTTCCTTCTTCAGGGTCAGCGTGACTTCATCGCGGTTGTTCAGCTTGAACACGACACCTTTCAGGTTCAGCAGAATATCAACGACGTCTTCCTGCACGCCATCGATGGACGAGTATTCGTGAACAACACCTGCGATCGTCACTTCGGTCGGCGCATAGCCAACCATCGACGACAGCAGGACGCGACGCAGCGCGTTACCCAGCGTATGGCCATAGC
>CAZXRS010000259.1:0-3112 GCA_964642635.1 uncultured Bifidobacterium sp.
GTCTGCCAGCTTTTTCGATTTCTGGATGGTTTTCACTGCAGGATCCCGCAAAAATTGGATGGCCCGAAACCGGACCGCAAGGCGCCATGTGTTGCGCCGCGAAAAACAGGCATTTTGCCCCAAATTGGGCGGGTTTTCCATTCGGCGGGCCCGGATCGGGATAGAATTGCTTACTTATGAAGCTACACGTGACACCGACCCAGCAATACCAGACGGTGACCGGATACGAGCAGGACTGGGTAGAGATCAACGCCATCCGCTTTGATCACAGCCTGATCGTGTTGCCAGAAGTGGCACCCGTTGCCTGGCCGGTATCTGAATTCGATGCCCTTCAGCCTCAGGATTTCAACCCGATTGAGGCTCAGGCGCCTGATTTACTGATTCTGGGTACGGGCTCCCGGCAAAGATTCGCGTCGCCCAAGCTGGTCTCGAGCCTGATCGCGCGCCGGATCGGGGTCGAGTGCATGGACAACCAGGCAGCCTGTCGTACTTATAACATTCTGATGACCGAGGGACGCAAGGTAGCGCTTGCCCTGATACTGCCCCGGCCTGAGACAACCAATAACGGAGATTGACGTGGGTGATCGCCCTTCCATCATGAATCTGGCGGTGCCGGATTTCAGCGCTGTCATGACCGGCGGGCAGCCTTTCCGCCTGTCGGAGCATCGCGGCAAGAAACTCGTGATTTATTTCTACCCAAAGGACAATACTCCGGGATGCACTGCCGAGAGCCTGCAATTCCGTGATCTGCATGAGCGCTTCCGGCGTGCAGGCGCTGCTATTTTCGGCATCAGCCGCGATAGCCTTCGTTCACACGACAGCTTCAAGGCCAAACTTGGACTACCGTTCGAACTGATCTCCGACGCTGATGAAACCGTCTGCACCATGTTTGACGTCATCGTAATGAAATCCATGTATGGTAAGAAAGTGCGCGGTATCGAGCGATCGACATTCGTGATTGACGCTGAAGGCAAAATAGTGAAAGAATGGCGTGGAGTCAAAGTCCCGGGTCATGTAGATGAAGTCATCGAATTCATTGAAAGCTTGGGCTGAAATAATATAAGTCATTGAATCCATACAAGTATTCAAACGAAAGGCTGTTCAGGGAAAAGACTTCCGGTCTTTGTCTTGAACAGCCTTTCTCTTTTCAAAGCTTGTCCCTGGTTACCGAGACACCTATAACATCCACCACAAGAGGTCCTGATGCCCCTGCCTAAAATGCCCGGCAAACCCGCGGCACTGCTCTCGCCCGCTGAATATCCCAAGGCAGAAAAAGGCAAGATCGTTCGACCAGCCATAGCGCTGGTATCCAACGTCCCGCAAGCGAAAACCAAGACCGATGCTCCGGTCGCGGAAAAAACGCCGCCGCGTAAAACGCGTGGCGACAGTAGCGCCAAATCACAGACCAGCAAGATTGCCGATAAGCGCGGCATCACCAAGTTGTTCGTGCTGGACACGAATGTCCTCATGCATGACCCGACCTCGCTGTTCCGTTTTGCGGAGCACGATGTTTATCTGCCGATGATCACGCTGGAAGAGTTGGACAACCACAAAAAAGGTATGTCCGAGGTAGCGCGCAACGCGCGTCAGGTATCGCGCTCGCTGGACGCGCTGGTGGCCGATATTTCGGAAGATGCCATCGACGGTGGTATCCCACTCTCCAAGCTGGGCAACAAGGACGCCGGCGGTCGCCTGTATTTCCAGACCAAGCTGCAGAACTGGACACTGCCCCCGGGCCTGCCAGAGGGTAAGGCAGATAACCAGATCTTGGGCGTTGTACGCGCCTTGCAGGAGCAGCAGCCCGGGCGGCCCGTGGTGCTGGTATCCAAAGACATCAACATGCGGATCAAGGCGCGCGCGCTTGGTCTGCCCGCTGAGGAGTACTTCAACGACCATGTGCTGGAAGACACCGACTTGCTTTACTCCGGCGTCTTGCAGCTGCCCGATGACTTCTGGGAGAAGCACGGAAAAGGTATGGAGTCATGGCAGGAGACCCGCCATGGCACCGGCACTACTTACTATCGCGTCACCGGGCCGATGGTACCGGCAATGCTGGTGAACCAGTTCGTGTATACCGAACCGAAAAACGGCGAGGCGCCATTTCACGGTCAGGTGGTGCAGATCAATGGTAAAACCGCTGTGCTGCGCACCCTGAAAGATTTCGGCCATAGCCGCAACAATGTCTGGGGTATCACTGCGCGCAACCGAGAGCAGAATTTTGCGTTGAATCTTCTGATGGATCCGGATTGTGACTTCATCACGCTGCTCGGTCAGGCTGGCACTGGTAAGACATTACTTGCGCTGGCCGCCGGACTGGCGCAAGTGCTGGAGTCGAAAACCTATAACGAGATCATCGTCACACGCGTCACCGTACCAGTCGGTGAGGACATCGGCTTTTTGCCGGGTACCGAGGAAGAAAAGATGGGTCCGTGGATGGGCGCATTCGACGATAACCTTGAAGTGCTGAACAAATCCGACTCCGATGCCGGTGAATGGGGCCGTGCGGCGACGCAGGAACTGATCCGCTCAAGAATTAAGATCAAGTCACTGAACTTCATGCGAGGTCGCACCTTCGTGAACAAGTACCTGATCATCGACGAGGCGCAGAACTTGACGCCTAAGCAGGTGAAAACACTGGTCACTCGCGCCGGCCCCGGTACCAAGATTGTCTGCCTTGGCAACATCGCTCAGATCGATACACCTTACCTCACCGAAGGCTCAAGCGGTCTGACTTACGTCGTCGATCGCTTCAAAGGTTGGTCGCACAGTGGGCATGTGACGCTTGCACGAGGTGAGCGTTCTCGTCTCGCTGACCATGCGAGCGACGTACTGTAATTCATCGCCCTCAGCAAAAAGGCCTCCCGTCGGGAGGCCTTTTTTACTTGGCACAGCGTTTATAGGAACTGCTTGCCGATCCACCAGGCCACCGCCGCCATGAAGGCTGATGCCGGAATGGTAAAGACCCACGCCCACACAATAGTCCCCGCGACACCCCATCGCACTGCAGACATCTTGCGTGATGAACCCACACCGACAATGGCACCTGTGATGGTGTGCGTGGTCGACACCGGTACACCCATCGCAGTCGCAATAAACAGTGTCATCGCGCCAC
>CAZXRS010000260.1:0-3109 GCA_964642635.1 uncultured Bifidobacterium sp.
GAAGCTCTGTAATGGCGGTGGTATGGCCGTTCAGAAAGCCGTCAATGATCGTTGGCTGACCGTAACGGGCAGAAGCATTATCGAAGGCTATGGTTTGTCCGAAACGTCCCCGGTAGCCACAGCAAATCCCACCGATGCCGAAAATTTTACGGGCACGATTGGTTTGCCCTTACCATCTACCGACGTTGCTATTCTCGATGATCTCGGGAATGAGGTGCCCTTGGGTCAGCCCGGCGAAATTGCGATTCGCGGGCCGCAGGTCATGGAGGGATACTGGGAAAAGCCTGATGAGACCGCACGCGTGATGACCCGTGACGGCTATTTCCGGTCGGGAGATATCGGCGTAATGGACGAAGATGGTTACGTCACTATCGTCGACCGAAAAAAAGACATGGTGCTGGTATCCGGATTCAATGTCTATCCAAACGAAGTTGAGGCCATCGTCGCATCGCACCCAGGCGTGCTTGAATGTGCTGTCGTCGGCGTACCTGACCCTCAAACCGGTGAGGCAGTGAAGCTGTATGTTGTCAAACGTGATCAGGCATTGACCGCTGAACAGCTGCTCGACTACTGCCACGATCAACTAACTGGCTACAAGCGTCCAAAGCTGATTGAGTTTCGCAGCGAACTACCGAAAACAAATGTCGGCAAGATTCTGCGTCGCGAGTTGCGGCAAGCTGCAGCTAGCTGAACCATCAACTTAACGAGGGAAGCGGACGCGGGCGACGGTCTTCACCAACGGCGACATACGTCAGCGTCGCCTCGGTCACTTTCACAATTTCCGCCTGAAGCCTGTGCCGCTCTGCGTACACCTCAACATTCACCGTGATCGACGTGTTGCCGACCTTCACGATCCTCGCGTAAAAAGAGAGCAAGTCGCCGACGAATACCGGTTGCTTAAACAGAAAGGAATTGACGGCCACCGTACCCACGCGTCCGTTTGCGCGCCGTACTGCTGGCACAGCGCCCGCGATATCCACTTGCGCCATGATCCATCCGCCGAATACATCGCCGTGCACGTTTGCATCAGCGGGCATCGGCATCACCCGCAGTGTGGGCATGCCATCCGGCAGATCAGTCAATACGCTAGGTTCCATACGCTCTCCACAAAGCATGCGCTGCGCCGCGTTAAAATCCGGAAGATCCTGTCCAAGTCACCAAGCATAACCTAGCCGCAACGCGGCTGCCCTGCAAATGCGCCCATACGCCAGCCACGATTCATCCTCCCCCGCTAACCAAGGTACCCGAAACGACTGGGCGACCCTGAAGACGCTGTTTCCTTATCTGTGGGCCTGGAAATGGCGAGTCATACTCGCGCTCGGCTGTCTGGTGCTAGCGAAAGTGGCGAATGTCGGTATACCGATGGTGCTTAAGCAGCTCATCGACAGCCTCACCATCACACCCGAGCGTCCCGCCACCTTACTGGCGCTGCCCGTATCCCTGCTGATCGCCTATGGTCTGCTGCGATTGTCAACGACGGCTTTCACCGAATTACGAGAATATTTCTTCGCACGCGTCACGCAGCGTGCAGTTCGCAACATCGCGCTAAAAGTTTTTCGACATTTGCATGCCTTATCACTACGTTTTCACCTAAACCGCCAGACAGGCGGGGTGACCCGTGATATTGAACGCGGCACAAGAGGAATTTCGTCTCTGGTGTCCTACACCCTGTTCTCTATACTACCTACACTGGTCGAAATTTCACTCGTTTTGGGCTATTTGTCACTGAACTATGATGTATGGTTTTCAGTGATTACGGTATCTGCTTTGCTGGTGTATATCGCTTTTACAGTAATCATCACGGAATGGCGCACGCACTTTCGCCGAACGATGAATGATCTTGACTCTAAGGCCAATGTACGTGCGATTGACTCGCTGCTGAACTATGAAACCGTCAAATACTTTGGTAATGAAGAATATGAAGCCCAGCGCTATGACGATGGTTTGCAGCGCTACGAGAGAGCAGCCGTGCGTTCGCAAAATTCACTGTCCCTTCTCAATACGGGGCAGTCACTGATCATTGCGACTGCCGTCACGCTCATGCTTTGGAGGGCAACGCTCGGGGTGATTGGCGGCACCATGTCGTTGGGTGATCTGGTGCTCGTGAATGCATTCATGATCCAGCTATATATTCCGCTGAATTTCCTAGGAGTGATTTATCGCGAGTTGAAGCAGAGTCTGGCAGACATGGAACGGATGTTTGCATTGCTGGATCAACATCGTGAAGTCGCAGATACCTCGACTGCTGCGCCCTTGCAGGTCGTACATGCCGAGCTTTGTTTCTCGCATGTCAATTTTAGTTACGAAAATAATCGCCAAATTTTATTCGATGTTGATTTCGACGTTAAAGCAGGAGCGACGACCGCAGTCGTCGGTCACAGCGGTTCTGGAAAGTCTACGCTTGCGAGGTTGCTTTTTCGTTTTTATGATGTTGATAGCGGTGGAATATCCATCGACGGGCAAGATATTCGCAACGTAACGCAGACATCGCTGCGCAAAGTGATCGGCATCGTTCCGCAAGACACGGTGCTTTTCAATGACACCATTGAATACAACATCGCTTATGGTCGCCCGGGCGCCAGTCATGACGAGATAGTCGCCGCCGCTCGCGCAGCCTATATTCA
This sequence comes from uncultured Bifidobacterium sp., assembly GCA_964642635.1. Classification (GTDB taxonomy): domain Bacteria; phylum Pseudomonadota; class Gammaproteobacteria; order Burkholderiales; family Burkholderiaceae_D; genus Pernthalerella. The sequence continues at coordinate 2,625 of CAZXRS010000260.1, forward strand.
TGACTTCATCACTAGTCTTCCAGATGGCTATCAGACCTCTGTCGGTGAGCGCGGATTGAAGTTGTCGGGTGGCGAAAAGCAGCGCGTTGCGATTGCACGCACTCTGTTGAAAAATCCGGCGATACTGGTGTTTGACGAGGCCACCTCCGCCCTAGACTCGCATGCCGAACAAGCGATTCAAGCCCAACTGAAAGAGATCGCGCGTAACCGTACCACCCTAGTGATTGCACATCGTCTATCGACAATCGCCGATGCGCAGCAAATTCTTGTCATGTCACAAGGCCGCATCGTCGAGAGAGGTACCCATGCGCAGCTGCTGGCTCAGCAAGGCCTGTATGCCCAGATGTGGGAACGGCAGCAGGCACGAAGTGATGAGTCAGAAGTGGGCTCCGGAATGCTGACGGCCGGAAATGGCTAAGCGTCCGGTAAAATCTCGACTTTCCACCGAAGTTTTCACGCCATGCCCGGTAAAGACACCCTGATAC
>CAZXRS010000261.1:0-3103 GCA_964642635.1 uncultured Bifidobacterium sp.
ATGGGGCTTGTCCTTGAGCGTCTTGAGCACGCCCTTGAGGCGCTGTTCGAAGTCACCACGGTATTTGGTGCCCGCCAGCAAAGCGCCCATGTCCAACGAATACACAGTGGCTTCCGCAAGGATTTCAGGCACATCGTTTTGGGTGATGCGCCATGCCAAGCCTTCGGCAATGGCGGTTTTGCCCACTCCGGCTTCGCCCACCAGCAGCGGATTGTTTTTGCGGCGACGGCACAGTGTCTGAATCACACGCTCAACTTCTGAGTCGCGACCAATCAAGGGATCGATCTTGCCTTCGGCGGCCAGCTTATTAAGATTCTGCGTAAACTGATCCAGCGCGCTTTCTTTCTGAGGTCCTTCCGACTGTGCATCGTCCGCGCTGTCAGAGGTTTTTTGCGGCTCCGGCTGCTGGTCTTTCCGAACGCCGTGCGAAATGTAATTCACCACATCGAGGCGGGTGACGCCTTGCTGGTGCAGGTAGTACACCGCGTGGGAGTCTTTTTCACCGAAGATTGCCACCAGCACATTGGCGCCTGTCACTTCCTTCTTACCATTCGAGGCCGACTGCACGTGCATGATGGCACGCTGGATAACGCGCTGGAATCCCAGTGTCGGCTGAGTGTCGACCTCTGTGGTACCCGGCACGGTGGGCGTGTTGTCGGTGATGAAATTCGACAAGGTCTTGCGCAGGTCGTCAATATTGACCGCGCAGGCTCGCAGCACTTCGGCTGCTGACGGGTTATCCAGCAGCGCGAGCAGAAGATGCTCGACGGTAATGAACTCATGCCGAGCCTGCCGTGCCTCGACAAAGGCCATGTGTAAACTGACTTCGAGTTCCTGAGCAATCATGCTTCCTCCATCACGCACTGGAGCGGATGACCCGCTTTCCTCGCGTGGGTTAATACCAACTCAACTTTGGTGCTTGCGATGTCCTTCGGGTAAACGCCGCACATCCCTTTACCATCACGGTGAACCTTGAGCATGATCTGCGTCGCGGTCTCGCGATCCTTGTTGAAGTACTCCTGAATGATCGCGACGACAAACTCCATCGGTGTGTAATCGTCATTCAACAATACCACGTGATACATGGGTGGCGGTTTGGCTACCGCCTTTTGCTCTTTAGGTACGATTAAAGTGCCGTTATCGCTATTGGTTGCCATGCTTCTATTCTATAGCCCGCCACATGCTACGTAACCGGTCGTTACGCAGGTGATCCGCGTTCAATTCGATATTACTTGCTTTCGACCTTAAGCGCAGATCGGCGATCAATCTCGGCTGATGCCGCATTGCACCAGAACCAGACTTGGGTCCGCCAGCCCCGAATTCAAGGCGGCAGCCGACAAATCTGATCTTTTTGACAATTGTCTTGACTTTTCCATTCTTTGCCAGAACAATGCAAAAAATCAATATGTGTTATGGCACTTATTGGTTTTAAGGAGGAGCAATAATGGAGGGGGGCAGCGTTCCGCGAGTCTTCTTGCTTTTAGCGCTCGTGTGATTGGTCCCTATTAGAAAGACTGTTTTATGGCAAAAGGTAAGGTCAAGTGGTTTAACGATGCCAAAGGCTTCGGTTTTATCACTCCGGACGACGGTGGAGAAGATCTGTTTGCACACTTTTCCGCAATCACCATGGCGGGCTTCAAAACCCTGAAAGAAGGCCAGGAAGTTACCTTCGAGGTCACCCAAGGCCCAAAGGGTAAACAGGCGTCGAACATTCAGGCTGCCAGCTAATTACAGCTGACCTCCGTTAGGCTCCCTTAAAAACCCCCGGCTATCCGGGGGTTTTTATTTGGCGATACGATATTTACATTAATTGACCCGCCGAAAATACGAAGGTTCCGTGTTCGGTTTATTTTCAACGCAGACGGTCAATTGGCCAAAAACAAAAGCCGGATTATTCATCCGGCTTTTGTTTTAGAGACATGCGTGGGTTACATGTGCTGGATCATCACATCGCCAAAACCCGAGCAGGAAACCTGGGTCGCACCGTCCAGCAGTCGCGCAAAGTCGTAGGTGACTTTCTTTGAGGCAATAGATTTCTCCATTGAACTGATGATCAGGTCAGCGGCTTCTATCCAGCCCATATGGCGTAGCATCATTTCGGCGGACAGAATCACCGAACCCGGGTTCACATAGTCCTTGCCCGCATACTTTGGCGCGGTGCCATGGGTCGCCTCGAACATGGCGATCGAGTCGGACAGATTGGCGCCCGGCGCAATACCGATACCACCGACTTGCGCAGCCAGTGCGTCAGAGATGTAGTCACCGTTCAGATTCAACGTCGCGATCACGCTGTATTCGTTCGGACGCAGCAAGATCTGCTGCAGGAATGCATCGGCGATGGCATCCTTGACGATGATGTCTTTGCCGGTCTTCGGGTTTTTGAAGCTGCACCACGGACCGCCATCTACCAGCTGCGCACCGAATTCCTTTTGCGCCAGCGCATAGCCCCAGTCGCGGAAGCCACCCTCGGTGTACTTCATGATGTTGCCCTTGTGGACGATCGTCACCGATGGCTTGTCGTTGTCGATGGCGTACTGGATCGCTTTGCGCACCAGGCGCTCGGTACCTTCTCGCGACACTGGTTTGATGCCGATGCCCGAGGTTTGCGGGAAACGAATCTTCTTGACGCCCATTTCCTTAATCAGGAAGTCGATCAGTTTCTTCACACCGTCCGAGCCCTCTTGCCATTCGATACCGGCATAGATATCTTCCGAGTTCTCACGGAAGATCACCATATCGGTCTTCTCAGGCTCGCGCAGCGGCGAAGGCACGCCTTTGAAATAGCGCACCGGGCGCAAGCAGACATACAGATCAAGTTCCTGACGCAGCGCTACGTTCAGTGAGCGAATGCCGCCGCCCACTGGCGTCGTCAACGGACCCTTGATCGACACCACATACTCCTTAAGCACCTTGAGAGTTTCGTCAGGTAGCCACACGTCAGGACCGTAGACTTTGGTCGACTTTTCGCCAGCATAGATTTCCATCCAGCTGATCTTGCGCTTGCCGCCATAGGCCTTCGCTACCGCCGCATCGATGACCTTGATCATCACCGGGCTGATGTCCACACCAGTGCCATCACCTTCAATAAAAGGAATGATGGGGT
>CAZXRS010000262.1:0-3084 GCA_964642635.1 uncultured Bifidobacterium sp.
ATGTTCAACCTCGCACACGGCTACGCACGCAATCAGATGTCCGCGTTCGTCGAACTGCAAGAGGCCGAGTTCAAGGCAGCCGAGAAGGGCTTCACCGCGGTCAAGCACCAGCGCGAAGTCGGCACCGGCTACTTTGACGCGGTGACCCAGGCTATTCAGCAAGGTCAGTCGTCAACGACCGCGCTGCATGGCTCGACCGAAGACGAACAGTTCTTCGACAAGAAAGTCGCCTAAAGCAGATGACATGCAGTAGGGCAGAGGAGACATCTGTCTACGATTTATAGCGGGAGCTTCTCACAAGGAAGTAGTCGCACCAACAAAGGCCAGTCGTACCGACTGGCCTTTTTCTTTTTGAGCGCAAAACATCGTCCGCTAAAGTCGCCATCACATTCAGCTAAAATCAGGCCTCTCTCCAGTCAAAGATCTCTATGTTCAGCTACCGCCACGGATTCCACGCAGGTAATCACGCCGATGTGCTCAAGCACATGGTGCTGGTGCAGCTGCTGGCCTATCTGAACCAAAAAGACGCTGCCTACATGGTGATCGACACCCATGCCGGCGCCGGTCTCTATCAGCTGGACAGTGACTACGCCATGAAGAGCGGCGAGTCCATCGAGGGTATTGCCAAGCTATGGGACCGCGACGACTTGCCGCCTGTCGTGGCTGCTTATGTCGATGAAATACGTGCGATGAACCCCGCAGGCAATATGCGCCACTACCCGGGCTCACCTTTTCTGGCTGAGCGCGTGATGCGCGAGCAGGACCGTCTGCGCCTGTTCGAACTGCATCCGACGGATAGCAGGCTGCTGGCGGACAATGTTCGCAAGCTCGAAGCGCATGCCGCCGCCAACGGCGTGCGTTCGCGCGGCAAGCGAATAATCGCTGAGCGTGCCGATGGTTTTGCGGCCTTGAAAGCCTTGCTGCCCCCGCCATCGCGACGCGGTCTCGTGCTGATCGATCCGCCCTATGAAGACAAGGATGACTACCGCAAGGTCAAGGTAGCGCTGGAAGATGCGCAGAAGCGCTTTGTCAGCGGTACCTATGCGGTGTGGTATCCGGTGCTGGGCCGCCTCGAATCGCAGCAATTACCAGAGCGTCTGAAGCGCATAGCGCAGAGCGAATGGTTACATGTGACGCTGGACATTGGCGCCAACGACGCCGACGCTCGCGGCCTCACAGCCAGTGGCATGTTCATCATTAATCCGCCGTGGACGCTAGAGGCCACACTGCGCGACACCATGCCCTGGCTCACAGAGATGCTGGCGCGTGATGGCTCGGCGCGCTACCAGCTCCAGTCGGGCAGCGCCGCCAAGCCGGTGAAGAAGGAACGTGAGTGAACAAGGCCTTCGTCAAAGACAGCGACGGCGATGACGACGATGACCTCGGTGGCTTGCCGCCTATACCGCCGGGGTCCAAGAACTACATCACGCCACAAGGCTACCAGCGTATCCGCGAAGAACTGCTGCAGCTGATCGATGTAGAGCGTCCCGAAGTGGTCAAGGTAGTGCATTGGGCGGCATCCAATGGTGACCGTTCTGAAAACGGCGACTACATCTATGGCAAGCGCCGCCTACGCGAGATCGACCGGCGCATCCGCTTCCTGACTAAGCGGATGGATCTCGCCGAAGTGGTGGATCCGAGCGTGCATCATGGCAGCGATCAGGTGTTTTTCGGCGCCACGGTCAGCTATGTGAATGCGGCTGGCGAAGAGCACACGGTGACCATTGTCGGCATCGACGAACTGGATCCGCTGCGCGGCAAGATCAGCTGGATCTCGCCGGTCGCCCGCGCCCTGACCAAGGCCCGCGAAGGTGACGTCGTCACCCTGCGCACGCCCGCTGGCGACGATGAACTAGAGATTGTCGCCGTTCAATATCCGGCGCAGAGCTGACATACAATAGGCGACATGCCTATTGTTTATTCCACGTTGAACCATCCGCTACGCGTGCCGTTGGCCGCGGAGTTCCACTCGCGCCCGCCGATGCGGCTGGGCTTGCCGGAGAAAATCACCCACCTGGCTGTCCATGGCCGCAACGAGCCAACGTCGCCGGGCGAGAGACTGGGCATGCAGTCGGCGCTGCTGACCGATTTCTGTTCCCGATACGGGGTGCCGCCTCCGGCCGGCAACGCCAAATACTTTTTTCACGATTTCGGCCGCTTCCGATTGAAATGGGAGTGCCATACCGAATTCGCCAGCTATACCTTCGTCGCCGCCACTGAATCGATAGCGGATGCCTCGACGCAGTTCGACCGTATGCCGTCGAACGAGCTGCCGGAGGATTGGTTACTGTCGCTCAAGGGTCGTCTGATCGTGGCCACCCATGTGGTGCTGGACCGCGCTACCGGAAGTGCCGAAGAGATGGTGCCGCGCATGCGGCAGCTATTTGAGGGCAATGCGGTGGTAGGTTGCCATGCGTCGCAGGCCGCTCAGGTCTGGACAGATTTCCAGATTCAAGCAGATGGTTTTGCCCGCTTCGTCGTGTTGGATGCAGGCCTCAAGGGCATGCAGGCAGGGCGCTTGGTACAGCGGCTGGTGGAGATAGAAACATATCGGGTCATGGCCTTGTTTGGTTTGCCGGTCGCACAGCAGTCTTCGCCGGTGTTGAACGACATCGCGTCCGAGCTCGCCTCGGTCACGCGTGACATGGTCGCGAGCCAGAAACCCGGCCGCAGCGAAGAAGAGGGCATGCAAGACGAGCAGGACTTGCTGCAGCAGATCACCTTGCTGGCTGCGCGTTTGGAGCAGCTATCGGTCGACAACAGTTATCGATTCTCTGCATCGCAGGCCTACTTCGGTCTGGTGATGTCTCGCATCAGCGAGTTGCGTGAGCGACGTATCGAGGGCATCCCGACTATCGAGGAGTTCATGCAGCGCCGCCTCACACCGGCGATGAATACCTGCGCATCGACCTCGCGACGTCAGGAAATTCTCGCTGAGCGTATTGCGAACACGAACTCTTTGCTACGCACCCGCGTCGGTATTCGTCAGGAGCGGCAGAACAGCCAGATTCTCGAATCGATGAATGCGCGCGCTGCACAGCAGTTGAGGTTGCAGCAGGCAGTTGAAGGTCTGTCAGTCGCAGC
>CAZXRS010000263.1:0-3074 GCA_964642635.1 uncultured Bifidobacterium sp.
CCGGAGATGAAGTCGACCGGCGAAGTGATGGGTGTGGGCCGTACCTTTGGCGAGGCCTTCGTGAAATCGCAGCTGGGAGCGGGCGTGCGCCTGCCGACCTCGGGCAAGGTGTTCCTGTCGGTGAAAAACAGCGACAAGCCGCGCGCGGTCAAGATTGCGCGTGCGCTGGTTGATATCGGTTTCTCAGTCATCGCAACCAAGGGCACGGCGGCGGCGATTGCGGCTGCAGGTATCGCCGTGGAGACGGTGAATAAGGTTGCCGAAGGTCGTCCTCATATCGTTGACATCATCAAGAATGACGAAATCGCCTTGGTGATTAATACGGTCGAGGAGAAGCGCAACGCCATCAATGACTCACGCACTATCCGCACCTCGGCGCTGGGCGCAAGGGTCACTACTTACACCACCATCGCCGGCGCCGAAGCCGCGGTCGAGGGCATGGCGCACCTGAACGAGTTGCATGTGTACGACTTGCAGGGGATGCACGAAACGCTCCACTAAGCCTATAATTGGCTGAAACACACCAGAGGCTGCCTAACCCGCAGCCTCTGTTCATTTATCTTTTGGATAACGAAGCCATGAGTACCATTCCCCTGACCAAGGAAGGCGCGGAGATGCTGAAGGAAGAGCTTCAGCGCCTGAAGACCAAGGAGCGCCCGGCTGTGATCAACGCCATCTCTGAGGCGCGCGCGCAGGGCGACCTGTCCGAGAACGCCGAGTATGACGCGGCGAAGGAGCGACAGAGCTTTATCGAGGGCCGAATCGCCGAGCTCGAGGGCAAGCTGTCGGCTGCGCAGGTGATTGATCCGGCATTGATTGATGCCGATGGTCGCGTCGTTTTTGCTTCGACGGTGACACTGGAAGATCTGGAGTCGGGCGACAAGGTTACCTACAAGATCGTTGGCGATGACGAGGCCGATATCAAGCTGAAGAAGGTATCGATCAGCTCGCCTATCGCGCGCGCCTTGATTGGTAAGTATGCCGGCGATACAGCAGGGGTACAAACGCCGGGGGGCGTGCGCGAATATGAAATTCTCGAGGTGCAGTACATCTGATGCCGAAGTTCGGTGTAATGATGCCCGCGATTCGTGCGTTGCTGGTGACCGCCTGGGTCGGCAGCTTGTGGACGGTCGGCTATCTCGTTGCACCAACCTTGTTCGCAACGCTATCCGATCGCACGCTGGCCGGTAGCATTGCCGGTAGTCTGTTTCGTGTCGAGGCTTGGGTGTCGGTCGTCTGCGGCTTGTCGCTGCTGGCGCTGTTGCTGATGGATCGCAGCTTTGAGAAACGTCGTGTCTCCATCCTGCTGGTCTTGCTGATGCTGGTTTGTTTATCGGTAGGCTACTTTGGGCTGCAACCCTTGATGGCTGCGCTGAAGGAAACTGCAGTGACTAACGGTGGCGTGATGACCGAAGCTGCGCGAGCGCGTTTCGGGATGCTGCATGGGGTGGCGGCGGTGATCTATTTGGTGGAAAGTTTGCTGGGGCTGGTGTTGGTGTTGAAGGCTCGTTGAACGTTAGCGCTAAAGGCTTGATCCCGGCCTGCGCCGGGATGACGTTTTAGAGGACGACGTGCTTAAATGGGTCATCCCGGCGCAGGCCGGGATCAAGCGTCTTTGAATCTGATTTACTTCCCCAGCGCGCTCTTCTTCAAACTCTTCTGCCGTGTCTTCGCCTTACGAATATTCCCGCCGGCTGTCACGCGCTCGCTACCTTTAACCACCAGCTTCGTCACTGAAGGTCGTTTGGTCGGATGCGTCTTCACTATGGTCACCTCGCGCAAGCCCTTGCCACGCGTGGGTTTGGCTTCCTTGACCTTTTCTTTCTTCGGTCGATACAGCACCAGTAACTTGCCGATATGCTGAACCGGTGCCGCGCCTAGTTCTTCGCACAGGGTTTCGTAGTACGACACGCGCGCGTCGCGATCGTCGCCGAGTACCCGCACCTTGATGAGGCCATGGGCGTTGAGTGCCGCGTCGGTCTCTTTGATCACAGCAGGCGTCAGGCCGGAGTCACCGATCATCACGACCGGGTTCAGTCCGTGGGCTTCTGAGCGCAGTTCACTGCGCTCGGCGGGTGTCAGTTTGAGCATAATGTCTCTCTAAAACACAGTATTCTACGTGAATGGCAAAGAACAAAAGTAATAAGAACTGGGTACACGATCACATCAATGATCCCTACGTCAAGCTCGCGCAGAAGGAAGGTTATCGGGCGCGCGCCGCCTACAAGCTGAAGGAAATCGACGAGGACGAGAAGCTGATCAAGCCCGGCCAGAACATCGTTGACCTGGGGTGCACACCCGGTAGCTGGGCGCAGTATGCCCGCCGCAAGCTGGCGGGCAAGGAGGGCGGCGGCATCCACGGGATGATTGTGGGACTCGACATATTGCCCATGGAGCCGGTCGCCGATGTGCATTTCATTCAGGGTGACTTTCGCGAGCAGGCCGTGCTGGAGCAGCTGGAGCAGGCCTTGCAGGGGCAAAAGGTCGATCTGGTGCTGTCAGATATGGCGCCCAACCTGTCCGGTATCGCCACCACGGACGCTGCCCGGATCGAGGATATTGTCGATCTGGCCATTGATTTCGCCCGGCATCACCTGAAACCATCCGGGTGCCTGCTCGTCAAATGCTTCAATATCAGCGGATATACGCAGATCGTCGAGAAGTTCCGCCAGGAATTTCGGGTGGTCAGCCCGAAAAAACCCAAGGCAAGCCGGGATAAGTCGTCCGAAGTCTTCCTGCTGGGGCGTGGGCTGAAGAATCCAGCCTGAGAATTTCCCCTTCTGGTGGCATCTGGCCTTGAAAATCAGAGGTTTAGGCCCATTTGAACCATAGCAAGGCGCCGGGCTTGAGAGTAGAATTTATTCTCAAGGCAAGCTGCCGCTGTCCGGCCGCAATCAAGGAGTCCTCCGAGTGAACAACATGTTTTCGAAAGCCGCCATCTGGGTCGTGATCGCCCTGGTTCTGTTTACGGTGTTCAAGCAGTTCGATGAGCGCGGTATCTCCAGCGGTGCCACCCCGATCGCTTACTCGGATTTCCTCGATGAGGTAAAGGCTCAGCATATCCGCGAAGCCAC
>CAZXRS010000264.1:0-3030 GCA_964642635.1 uncultured Bifidobacterium sp.
TCGCGCGATCGTCGCGGATGGTTGTGATCAGGCACGCAAGTTCGCGCAAGAGACCATGCGTGATGTGCGCGAAGAGATGGGTCTGTCCTACAGCTGATGGAGCATGTGCAGCAGGAGCGACCGTCGCGCTGGGTTAGCCGCTTTGCGCCTCTGGTGCCTCAAGGGAAGGTGCTTGATCTTGCGTGTGGCGGTGGACGTCATTCGCGATGGATGGCGTCCCTCGGGCACACGGTGCTGGCGGTCGATCGTGATGCCGCAGCCGTGAAGGCCAGCGCCGGCGATCGCATTGCCACCCTGCAGTTCGATCTTGAGGCATCCGATGCGCCGTTGCATCCCGACTGGCCGCTCAAGCCGGCTTCCTACGCCGGAATCATCGTTACGAATTACCTGCACCGGCCACTGATGCCGGCTTTGTTGCTCAGCCTGTGCCCGGGGGGTGTGCTGATCTACGAAACCTTTGCCGCCGGTAATGGCCAATTTGGCAAGCCATCCAATCCCGATTTTTTGCTGGCCCATGGCGAATTGCTGGAATGGGTAGCCAGTGATCCTGGTCTACGCGTGATCGCTTTCGAAGACGGCTACATCAACGAGCCCAAGCCGGCGATGATCCAGCGCATTTGCGCGGTCCGCATCGATGCCCGGCAAGCCCCTGAATTGCTTGCACTTTGACACACCTGAAACCCTCCGGCGGGATGGGCGATCCGCTACAATCACGGTTTTGATTTCTTACGAAGAATCAACATGATCAAGGGCAGCATTGTCGCGATTGTGACTCCCATGCACGAAGATGGCAGTCTCGACCTTCCGGCGCTCAGGGCGCTGCTGGACTGGCATATCGCCGAGGGCACGGATGCCGTCGTCATCGTGGGCACGACCGGCGAATCGCCGACCGTGTCGGTCGAAGAGCATTGCGAACTGATCAAGGTCGCCGTCGATCATGTCGGTGGACGCATTCCTGTCATTGCCGGCACTGGCGGCAATTCGACCTCTGAAGCGATTGAGCTGACTGCCTACGCGAAGCGCGTTGGTGCGGATGCATCACTTCAGGTGGTGCCTTACTACAATCGTCCCACACAAGAGGGCATGTATCAGCACTTCAAGCACATCGCTGAAGCGGTAGATCTGCCTGTGATTCTGTACAACGTACCCGGACGCACGGTAGCCGACATGAGCAACGACACCATCGTTCGCTTGGCATCGGTGCCGGGAATCGTCGGCGTCAAGGATGCTACCGGCAATATCGCGCGTGGTACCGAACTGCTGCGTGCGGTGCCATCATCCTTCGCTGTGTACTCGGGTGACGATGCCACCGCGATGGCACTCATGTTCTGTGGTGGTCACGGGAATATTTCGGTCACCGCGAATGTCGCGCCACGTGCGATGCATGAGCTGTGCGTCGCTGCCATGATGGGACGCATTGCTGACGCCATTGCCATCAACAATAAACTGATCCCGTTGCATAACCGCTTATTCGTCGAGCCGAATCCGGTACCGGTGAAATGGGCGCTGCAGCAGATGGGCCGTATGAAAGGCGGTATCCGCCTCCCGCTGGTGGCGCTGGGCGCCGCCAGCCACGACACCATACGCAATGCACTGCACGAATCCGGCGTGCTCTAACGTGCCCTCACTGAATCATCTTCCAGATCACCACATGAAGCCTGCCTTGAACACACCATTGCTCTACTCACGTACAACCCTGCTGATCGCGATGCTCGCGATCGCCGGTTGCAGCTCCGTCAGCGACATGCTGGAGCCGGAAAAAATCGACTACAAGAGCGCATCGAAGCCGAGTGGCAAAAACAAACTTGAAGTCCCCCCTGATCTGAGCGCGCCGAAGGGTAACAGTGCTTATGGCGTCGATAATCCGCGTGGCACGGCCACCGCATCCGAGTTCGGCGCCAAACAGCCGTCTGGCAAGTCGGCTGCGGCAATGCCGGCTGATGCAAAAGTGGCGCCGGTCTCCAATCCACAGGCAGGATTGCGCATTGAACGTGATGGCAAACAGCGTTGGCTAGTGACCAAGGAGTCACCCGAAGTACTGTGGCCACGCATCAAAGACTTCTGGCAAGAGAACGGTTTCCTGATCGCGACTGAAAACTCACAGGCCGGCGTTATGGAAACCGACTGGGCAGAGAATCGCGCCAAGATCCCGGGTGACATCATCCGCGACACGCTCGGCAAAGTGCTCGACTCGCTGTACTCAACAGGTGAGCGCGACAAATTCCGTACGCGTCTTGAACGTCGTAGCGATGGTGGTACTGAAATCTATATCAGCCACCGCGGCGCGGAAGAGAAGGTGACCGGATCAGTGATGAGTCAGACGACGGTGTGGACTACGCGGCCGTCCGATCCCGACCTGGAAGCTGAATTTCTCGGTCGTTTGATGGCTTCGCTCGGCGCTGAGGTCAAGTTCGCTAAGGCTGCGGTCAAAGAAGCAAAGCCCTCTGTCTCTGAACGCGCGCGACTGAACAAAGAAGATGCCACCGTTGAAGTCGACGAAGGCTTTGATCGTGCATGGCGCCGTGTGGGACTCGCGCTCGATCGTGTTGGTTTCACTGTGGAAGACCGCGACCGCGCGCGTGGCCTGTACTTTGTACGTTATGTCGATCAGGGCGAAGATGCGAAAAACAAAGCCGAACCTGGCTTCTTCGCCAAACTGTTCAGCTCGAAGAGTGATAAGAAAGACGCGGTTCGTTATCAGATCCTCATCAAGGGTGCGGACGGGCGCAGCCGTGTCAGCGTGCAGAACGATAAGGGCGCGCCGGCCACCGATTCCAATGCAACGCGCATTCTGTCGCTGCTTAACGAGCAGTTGAAGTAAAGCGCACGGCCCGGCGACACCAGGGTCTGATGCGGTTCTCCAGTATTGGCAGCGGCAGCGAGGGTAACTCGCTGCTCATTGCGTCATCGTCCGGTGCGACGACTACCCATGTGATGCTCGATTGCGGCTTCGGCCTCAAAGAAGTGGAGCGACGTCTGGTACGCATTGGCCTTGACCCGACGAAGCTCTCTGGCATCATCGTGACCCAC
>CAZXRS010000265.1:0-3013 GCA_964642635.1 uncultured Bifidobacterium sp.
TCATCAGGTAATCAACCGCAGGGATGGCCTGCTGGTTTGGCGCTGCACCGGTGTAGAACACGTTCTTCGACAGCTCTTCACCTTCATACTGCACCGGGTAAAACAGCAGACCGTTCAGCTCTTCGACGACTGGCAGCACGGATTTGCGCGACACCGAGGTCCAGCAACCGAAGATCACGGACACTTTGTCTTGCGTGAGTAGCTGCTTGGTCTTTTCCGCGAACAGCGGCCAGTTAGAGGCTGGATCAACGACGACTGGCTCGAGCTTCTTACCAAGCACGCCGCCCTTGGCATTGATCTCGTCAATGGCCATCAGCACGGTGTCTTTGAGAACGGTCTCAGAAATCGCCATCGTGCCCGACAGGCTGTGAAGTACGCCGACCTTGATGGTGTCAGCAGCGAATGCGGAAGAGGTGATGGACAAGCCACCGGCAGCGAGTGCGGCGATCGCTGCCAGCGTCTTCAGATGGGTGCGGCGGTTAGTCATTGTGGTGTTCTCCAAAGGTTGGGAAGGGCGACTGAGGTTATCGCTCGGTCCCTCTTCAGCAACCACCGTGCCAAGACTTCTGTTTTGTTCTTAAGTGCTTGTATTCCAAGGCGTTTCAGATATAAACCGAAGATCGATCTTTTGTTCGATATCTCGCTCGCCTTCTACGCTCTCCCTTTTTTGGACGAGCGTTTGCACTCGCGCGGTGCGGTTTGCTGCGGCGCATTGAAGCAGTGCGAGCCGCTGAAGATCAGGAACTCACTTGTGTGAATAATGCCGAGGTTAGTCGTCAGCGTCCGTCGTGCTGCCCATTTATTCTGTGGCGAAGGTCCAGCTGCGCGTGATCGCACTTCCATTTAATGTGCCGTTGAATTCGACTTCATACAGGGTCGCCGCCTTCAGGGGTGACAACGGAACGATTGCAGCCGCGGATCCTGGCGTTTCGGGATCGCTGCCGTGCTCAAGCAACTTGACGGGCAAGTCCGCACCGCCGCGTTCGCGTATGACGAATCGGCTGACCCACAGGGTCAGTCCGCCATCAGCGTGCACGCTGACAGGAAAACCTACGTCATTTCGGCCCTCGATAGGATCCGGCGTCTCTTCATCACTAAGGAAGTTTGTCCTCACGTGTTTCTGGCCTGGCGCAGGCCACATAGCGACCCGCTCCGTCCCTAGCCGGAAACCGCTGCGTGTCGCGACGAAGTTCACGTTCAGCCAAACATATCCGCCGCTGCGATGCGCGCTTCCGCTGCCTGCAAGGTCAAAGCGCGGCTCTAGGATTAGGTAGCGGTGATAAATCGCGCCCATCAGACCTTCTGCGGCAGCGAAGCCATCCGGCTCGGCGGTTGCTGCAATCACTTCGCCATCGGCGAGCGCATCGGTGTCCAGCGGATAGCCTGCCGCGCGCAGTCGGTCGGGCGCGGTGACTCCGGTATACCCCGTCTTCGAAGCATCTTCTTGATGAGTGAACAGATTGTTTAGCTGCTGATAGTTCGCATGCGCGCTTGCTGCGCGATTTATGCGCGCGTCACGTTGTGTGACCGCTAGCCCAGCCTGCGCTCGACGAAAGTTGATCCAGCTGAAGCCGTCGGTCGCGACATCGCCTGTGGCGAGTGGCGCGTTCAGCTCCTGTGCTGACAGTTGCGCGGCACTGGTACCGGTCGATGTTCCGGTATCGCCATGACAGGCGATCAACAGCAGGGCGGTAACGCAGGGCAGCAAGGCTCGTTGCGCTGCCCGGACCACTGGAAGCATGTGCGACTCCACCGGTACGTCATAAGGATAGGCGCGTGTTACGCCTGACGGTGCTGCATTCGCAGCGGGTGTTCGACCGGAGTGATCGCGCTTTGTTCAGTTCGCGTTTTCGAAGATACCGGCAGCGCGGTTTTTCTTGACGTCGTCCCATCGAAAAACCCGACCGTTCATCGCAATGTATACGCCATGTGCGCACAGCTTTGCGGACGCGCAGGCGAAGCCGAGGTTAAACAAGGCGTCTGAGCTGTCTACCAGATACGGAACCATCGCTCCAGTAAGAATGATGGTTTTTGGCAGGTTCGCCTGACCTATTACTTCTGCGGTTTCGCGCATGGTGTCGGTTCCATGCACGATGACGATGTGCTGTTCGGTGCTTCGCTTGCATGCTTCAAGAAGCTGCTGCCGATGGGCTTCAGTCATGTCGAGCGAATCAAGTGCGAGCAGCGGTTCGACTACATGCGTTTCTGTGATACGCGAGCGCGCGAGCGCCGAGGTAAGCACACTGTCGCGAAAGACCAGATTGCCGCTCAGCGGGTCGTAATGTTTATCGAAGGTTCCGCCAGTGGCGATGATGCGCAGGCTCATGATGAATCGGGAAAGAATTTTCCGATCATGATAACGCGATCTGGATGAAGACAAAAAAAGGGAGTGGTTCGATGAACCACTCCCGAAATGCTGGACAACGCAGGCGACGACCGTCTGAGTTGCCCGCCATCCGAGACAAGATGGACTTGCATGGTAAGAGAGGTGTGGGGACGGAATCCAATGCTAAGTTGGCATGAACCTATGTGGTCATCGTCGAAGGAGGGCTCTGCTCCTCGTAAGTTCCGCACACCGAACAAATATTCTGTTTTCACATCCTTCTGCGATGCCGTTACACTTCAGCAGTCGTTCTGTTTTCAACCTACCGCACTCGATGACACCGATCGCGCCCGGCACCGTTATCTTCCATCGCTATCGTGGCTATGGAGTGATCACGTCGGTCAACTTGATGACTGGATGGGTCTCTGCCCGCTTTGGTGATGAAGGTCGCACGCTCGACTTGAACCTGTCTTGCGACCAGGTTCAACATGCCGATGGCGAGCCCATCAGCTTTCGGCGCGCCCCCCCGGATCGCATGCCACAGGGCCGGCTGATGGCGATGATGCGGGAACTGCACAAGGCGGGATATCAGCGGCTTTACTTATATAGCTGGCCGAAGCCCTCGGGCCTGCACTGGCGCTGGCATTTGTTCACCGGGTCGCGCCAGTGGCTGCAGCGTAGTTGGCGAGA
>CAZXRS010000266.1:0-3002 GCA_964642635.1 uncultured Bifidobacterium sp.
TTAACGTTGTCTGGTGGAATAGGGCTTGCCTGTTGAGATAGGTAGAATGCCGCCTGATCGCGATGTGTGGCCAAGGACTTTTCTTTGAGCTTTTCATCGGTGTCTGGCGATGTGTGACCCGTTTCAAAAGTCGGACTGATCGATTGCTTTGATTTACTGGTCGGATCCATCGTTCAACTCTCAGAAGATTATGAAAACGAAATCAGCGTGCATGATGGAGTTGGGTGGATAAATTTCGGCACCAGATCGTCGAATCGCGCCGTATAGCTCACCGTCAACACATGAGGGTGGTGTCGATGGGTGGCGGCCTGAATCCTGCTGCCAGACTCGTTTCCTTTTGCAATCAATTACTTGGACGTGCGCCGGCGTTCATCCGGCGAGCCTCGGATGCTATACTCCTGCGCTAAACCAAGTGGACCGCATGTCAGATCTCAACACCTCCAGCGCCGTACCCGAAGCCGAAAGCACCGCCGCAGAACCGCTTCCCCGATTCGCCGATTTCGGCCTTGCGCCACCCATCCTTCAGGCGCTCGCCGATCAGGGTTATCAGCATCCGACGCCCATTCAGGCGCAAGCCATTCCGGTCGTGCTCAAGGGGCACGACGTGATGGGCGCCGCCCAGACCGGTACCGGCAAGACCGCCGGCTTTTCTCTGCCGATCATTCAGCAGTTGCTAGCCCATGCAAATACCAGTGCGTCGCCCGCGCGCCATCCGGTCCGCGCGCTGATACTCACCCCAACCCGTGAGCTGGCCGATCAGGTGGCCGACAATGTGAAGGCCTACTCGCGTCATACGCCACTGCGTGCCACGGTGGTTTTTGGTGGCATCGATATGGCACCGCAGACGGCGGTATTGCGCTCCGGCGTTGAGATCCTGATTGCGACGCCCGGCCGCCTCCTCGATCACGTGCAGCAGAAAACACTGAACCTGTCGCAGACCCAGATTTTTGTGATGGATGAAGCCGATCGCATGCTGGACATGGGTTTCCTGCCCGATCTACAGCGCATCATCAATCTGCTACCCAAGCAGCGCCAGAATCTGATGTTTTCCGCGACCTTTTCGCCGGAGATCAAGAAGCTGGCAGCGAGCTTCCTGAAAAACCCGGTGCTCATCGAAGTCGCGCGTAGCAACGCGACCGCCGAGCGCGTCACGCAGATCGTGTACAAGGTTGACGAGGAAGCCAAGCGTGATGCGGTCGTACACCTTCTGAAACAGCGCGACATCAAGCAAGTGATCGTGTTCTCGAACACCAAGATCGGTGCCTCACGCATTGCACGCGAGCTCGAGCGCGCCGGTGTGAAGGCTTCAGCCATTCATGGTGACAAATCCCAGGCTGAGCGCATGGCGGCACTGGATGCGTTCAAGAACGGTGGCATCGATGTACTGGTGGCTACCGATGTCGCCGCGCGTGGTCTCGATATTGCCGAGCTACCCTGCGTGATCAACTATGACTTGCCGTATAACGCAGAAGACTACGTACACCGTATTGGTCGTACCGGCCGTGCCGGTGCCTCGGGTGATGCGCTGTCGCTGTATTCGGACAAGGACGCACGACTCTTGGCCGATATCGAAAAGCTGATCAAGCAGAAGCTGACGCCGGTAGCACTGGAAGATTTTCATCCGCGCGGATCACGCGGAGAGCGCAGCGATCGTGGCGAACGTAGCGAGCGCCATGGGGAACGTTCGGATCGTGGTTTCGACCGCGCATCTCGTAGTAGCGCGCCGATGCCGCGAAAAGAAAAGGTCGATCCCTGGTTCCTGAAACCGTATGAGCCGACGACCACACCCGAAGTGCCCGTCGAGAAAGCTTCCGAGCCGCGTAATGCGAAGGCTGCGCCGAAACGTGCTGCGTTGTTGGGTGGCCGTCCAAAAAACTGATCGACGTTGGGTGGATGGGTAAAGGCATAGACAAAGGCTAAACCCACCAGCGCGAGTTCAGCGAATCCCGAACCTCCGCGCCCACTCCCGCACGGCCGCCTCCCAAAAATCTTCTAACGACCCCGATGCCGGCGCAAGCATCAAACCGAGCCGGTTTGCCGCCAGCATCAATTCATCGACAGGCTGCTCCCTGTTTAAAGCTGTCGCACCCGTTTGCTTCGATAATTTCTCACCGAGTTCATTGACCACGACCGGCACGTGCAGATAGCGCGGTGTTGGGTTGCCGAGCAGTTTTTGCAGATAAATCTGTCGGGCAGTGGACTCCAGAAGATCGGCGCCGCGCACGATATCGGTCACCTGCTGATCCGCATCATCGACCACCACGGCAATCTGATACGCCCAGAAACCATCGGCGCGTTTCAACACGAAGTCTCCGACGCTATCAGCGAGGTTTTCGTCGATGTGTCCCTGCCATCGATCGTCGAAGCCGACCATCGAAGCAGGATCATCATGCTCGGGAACGCGCAAGCGCCACGCTCGCGGCGACCGGCCCGGTGCCAGCCCAGGCCGACAGGTCCCGGGATAGATCGCCGCACCATCCGGCGCCTGTGCCACGCGCGAGTCTGCGATCTCCTTACGGCTGCATGAGCAGGGATACACGTGCGATTCCAGTTTTTCGAAGGCGCTTGCATACCTGTCTTTGCGCCTGCTCTGCCAGAGCACCTCGCCATCGGAATGCATGCCAAAAGCCGACAGCGTTGCGATGATGTCCTCAGCGGCGCCGGGCACGGTGCGAGCTTCGTCAATATCCTCGATGCGAACCAGCCAGCGACCCTGATGCGCGCGAGCGTCGAGAAAACTCGCGAGCGCGGCGACCAGTGATCCCGCGTGTAGCGGGCCGGTAGGGGAAGGAGCAAAGCGACCGATGTAGTGCATTGGATATGCGGCGATTCGACAACAAGCTTGAGATTATCGGCTGTTTTCGGCGCAGGTATCGGCCTATATTCCCCGCTGCAGTTATTGAAAAACTAATGATCGAGGGAGTCTCCATGAATCAATCAAACCAGAGCCTCGCAGCCCTGCTTGGCCGCCTATTCGTTGCTGCCGTCTTCGTGCTCTCAGG
>CAZXRS010000267.1:0-2999 GCA_964642635.1 uncultured Bifidobacterium sp.
GCTTGGCCAGAATTCGATAACTTTAGTTTTAGCTGCTGTCCGGATTCTATGGATGCCGCCATATGAATCTTTTCCTTGGCGTCGGAAGTTGGCCTAAAAAATAAGGGCATACTGATCCGCAGTGCGACGCGCACACCTTTTTCAGTCGGTGAAGGTGGTGGAAGAATTTCCTCCAGGATCAGACGGTACGCAATCTCCTGTAAGGCATCGGGCCTGCGGAGCGCGCCCACCCTTAAGACCTGAGTTACTCCGGGATTCATGCGAAAGATCTGCGGAGTAATGATTACATCTCTAGTCAGCGTCATCTGATCTTTCCCATTCGACTGGGACCAGAGAAAACTTCGAGCCTCAATGGTGATCGGAGCTTCGCCATTATTCTGCACATGGATCACTGCGCTGGTCTGACTGTCCGATAGATCGAGTCGTACCGGATCAATGGCGAATGATCCAGCATAGGCTGCCTTTAAACATAGAAATAGGGTAATAGCTGCAGCTGCGAGTATTTCATTCAGCATGAGCAGCAACGCCCGGCGTTCGAACCGGAGCGGCAAAAGGCAGATCGCCGGGCGCGTCATGATCAGAACGACACAGTCGCGATGACGGTATCGCTATAACTTCCGGTCGTAACGTCTTGCAACGCATCAAGCTTGCCGCAGACACTATAGCTGACGGCAGCGCTCGAATTACTGATGCCCGGATCAAGTAAAGCCTGACCGCTAGCACCCCAAGCGTCCGTTTCCTGCCCAGTACATACCGGACCTGTCGGCTTGTACAACTGATAAGCCAGAACATCGGTGGCGGTCGCATGCTTCATGGTGCGAGCACCGCTTGTATTGGGATTCAGACCTGCGTCGAGCGCGATGGTGGGATGCGTACCTCTGACGCAGGAGACTGTGATCAATCCCGCTGCCGTCGTAGGTGTCGTAGACGTAGGATTGTAGGTGCCGAAGTTGACTGCACCGACATTATCGATGGTACAGCTGGTGTTGACAGTAGCAGTGACATTGATATTTTGTGTTGCCGTGCCTGCCATTGCATTCGTGGCCGAAGCCATCGCAATGATCGATGCCGCCGCTAAAGACATCTTGAAAGAATTCATCATCGGATCCTCGTAAAGTTGAAGGGAGCCCGATGTTAAGGAATGGCAATCTGTTTTTCTTGTTCAAGATCACGAGCAGCAACAGATTATTTTTTTATTGATACATCTCTGTTGATTATGTAGCGAGTCAACAACGAAAATTCGCTATCTAGGGATCAAGACACTTATTCGATCCTGTATGTGCGAGACCTGACACCTTGGTAGCGGCTTTTGCTAAGGCATTGCCTTATCCGGAACTACTGATGATCGTTAAAGGTCTTGCCTTCGTTCGAAAGCCGCTCAAGTAGCGGCGACAATCTCCATGATGGCGCATTGGGCCCCGCTGAATATTTTCTAATGGCTGACACGACCTTTTCTAGACCTACCGTATCTGCATAAAACATCGGACCACCGCGGAATGACGGAAAGCCATAGCCAGTCAGATAAACAATATCAATATCGGAGGCACGCAGCGCGATACCCTCATCCAGTATCTGCGCGCCTTCATTGATCAGCGCATAGACCAAGCGCTCGACAATTTCTTCATCACTGATTTCACGTCGATTTATTCTAGTTTCAGTTGTGTAGGAAAGAATCATCTGCTTAACTTCATCGGAGGGATGCGCAGTGCGATCCCCGGGATGGTAGTCATACCAACCCGCTGAGGACTTCTGTCCGAAGCGCCCTCGCTCACACAATCTATCTCCGATCTTCGAGTACAGTAGGTCGGGTTTGTCGACATAGCGGCGCTTGCGGATATACCAGCCGATATCATTGCCAGCAAGATCGCTCATCCGGAACGGTCCCATCGCGAAACCGAACTTCTCAATCGCCTTATCGACCTGGTCGGGCAAGCAGCCCTCTTCCAGCAAGAAGAAGGCCTGGCGGAGGTATTGCTCAATCATTCGGTTGCCGATGAAGCCATCACAAACGCCAGACACAACACCAGTTTTCTTCAGACTCTTCGCCAGTGACATGGCCGTAGCCAGCACATCGTTACCGGTATATTTTCCACGCACGATTTCCAGAAGCTTCATCACATTTGCCGGACTGAAGAAATGCGTGCCGATAACATCCTGCGGACGTGCCGTGAACGATGCTATCCGATCAAGATCAAGCGTGGAGGTGTTTGACGCGAGAATCGCGCCGGGCTTCATCACCCGATCCAGCTGACGAAAAACCGCTTCCTTGACAGCGATATCTTCGAACACTGCCTCGATCACCATATCTGCATTGGCAATGGCCTCGTACGACATCGTGCTGGCAATGAGGCTCATACGCTGGTCTAGCTGCTCAGACGTCAACCGACCTTTCTTGAGTGTGCTCTCGTAATTCCTGCGGATACTCGCCATTGCCTTGTCCAGTGCTTCCTGCTTGGTTTCAAGCAGAGTGACCGGTATGCCTGCATTGGCGAAGTTCATCGCTATTCCAGCGCCCATGGTTCCGGCACCGATCACGGCGGCCGATGTTATCGGGCGCAACGGCGTGTCGGCGGGAACATCCGGAATCCGTGCTGCTGCGCGTTCGGCGAAGAAGGCGTGACGTAGCGCTTTTGACGCCGTTGTCTCGAGCAGTGCGAGGAACAGGTCGCGCTCGATGGCGAGCCCTTCGTGAAAATTCTTGTTCACGGCTGCTTCCAATGCGTCAATGCACGCAAGCAGTGCCGGAAAGTTCTGTGATGATGGCCCGACGTTTTTCCTTGCCAGCTCCAATACGTCTTGCGCATCCTGATGATTCACCTGCAGGTCACCAACTTTCGGCAGTGGCCGGCAGTCAGCAATCTCCCTCGCAAAATCAAGCGCTCCTTGCAGTAGATCGCCGTCTGGCATCCGGTCGAATAGCTTCGTTTCGGCCAACTTATCGGACATGACAGGTGCGCCAGAAATAACCATGTCAAGTGCGCGCTGGAGACCCACTACAC
>CAZXRS010000268.1:0-2988 GCA_964642635.1 uncultured Bifidobacterium sp.
TGCGCTCCTTCGCACGCGCCTTTTCCTCATCGCGACGTGCGCCGCCGATGCAGGCATCGAACTTGTGCTCAGCGATCGTCTCCAGCAGCGTGACTGCCTGCGCCGCATTGCGTGAATCGGTCTGAGGATTACGCAGGCGTACCGTGCCACGCTTGATCGAGTCTTCGACCGAGCCGACAATCAGTCGCTCGCCGAGTTCAGCCACGCGACGGTCGCGGAACTCGATCACTTCTGAGAAGTTATGGCCCGTGTCAATATGCACTAGCGGGAAAGGAAACTTGCCCGGTCTGAACGCTTTCTCGGCAATGCGAAGCAGTACAACGGAATCTTTACCACCTGAGAACAGCAGCGCAGGGTTGCCGCATTCGGCAGCGACCTCGCGCATGATGTGAATCGCTTCGGATTCCAGCCAGTCGAGATGACGGTTGCTGGCGGCGTCGATGAAATGTTGGGTGTCTACGGCGGTGTTCATAGGTTTAGATTCTGTAAAGTTCGTCTCGGTGCGGAGTCCTTAGTTTGGTTCCGGCCGTTCGCTTCGCTCACTTAACGCTTCCTTCGGATGCGTTAGCCTTCACCGAAGCCCGGACGAGTCGGGTCGTTCCATCGGCATCGGTCACTATATGAAGTCCGCATTCTTTCTGGTCCGGGCTTTCCCACCACCATCTTCCGGCACGGATGTCTTCGCCTGGCTGTATGGCGCGAGTGCAGGGCTCACATCCTATGGATGGATAACCCTTGTCATGTAGCGGATTATACGGAACCTCATTGCTGCGGATGTAGTGCCAAACATCCTCCTCCGACCAGTCGGCCAGCGGATTGAACTTCTGCATACCGTGCGCGGCATCATCTTCCTGGACAGCGAGTTCTGAGCGCGTGGTCGATTGCGCACGACGCTGTCCGGTGATCCAGGCCTTGTTGCCCGCGAGTGCGCGGTTCAACGGTTCGACCTTGCGTATGCGGCAGCATTCCTTGCGCATCTCGACGCTGTCGTAGAAAGCGTTGATGCCGTTGGCGCTCACATAAGCATTCACTGCGGCCGCATCCGGTTTGTAGGGCTCGATGGCGTAGCCGTAGATTTCCTGCACCCGGTCCAGCATACCCAGCGTTTCCTTGTGCAGGCGTCCGGTTTCAAGCGTGAAGATGTTGATTGGAAGCTTTGCGCGCAGAATCAGATCGGTCAGCACCATGTCTTCGGCCGCGAGACTGGTCGCGAACACCGCCGGCGCGAACTCAGTCGCAATCCTATCCAGCGTCGCGCGGGTATCTGCCAGCAGCTTATCGTACAACGCACTCATCACGCCTCCTGCGCGGCAGCTCGAACTGCACGGCGGAATAGCGGGGTTTTCTGATCCCATGAGGTCTGGTAAACCTCGGAGAAGTCGGTCAGGCCTTTCAGTGCATCTTCGATCGAGCGGTCTTCGCGGGTCGCGAAGGCATTGAAGCCGACTCGCGCCATATAAAAGAGCTGGTCACGCAGCACATCACCGATCGCGCGCAATTCGCCTTCGAAGCCCATCCGTGCGCGCAGGTTGTAGGCGATCGAATAACCACGGCCATCAGCAAACGTCGGGAAATCGACCGCGATCAGAGGTAGTGATCTTGCGTCTTCTTTCAGCTGTTCAGCACGCTCGTCGCTTGCTAGCCAGACGCCAATGTCTGCACGCTTCGCAAGTGTGGTCTTCTGGGCGAGCCAGACCTGCAGAGGTACGACCTGCTTGCCTCCCGGGACGGTCACAGTATCTGGAGCTTCCCCCTCGGCCAGCTTCAGTATCTGCCAGTCATCATTGATGATGGCTTTATCTTTGATGATCTTACGCATATGCGTCTTCTCCTGCCTGATACGTATGACCCGGGATCGGCGTTCCATAGACGTGGGCCTTGAAAGGATCGATGCCAACGCGCTCGACCGTGTCGATGAACAGTTCATCCTCGTGTCGCTCGCGCACATACACATCGAGCAGGCGAGCAACCACTTCCGGCATCTGACCGGCTGCAAACGATGGGCCGATGATCTTGCCAATGGCGCTGTCATTGCCTTGCTTGCCGCCGATCGATACCTGATACCACTCTGAGCCATCTTTATCGACGCCGAGCACGCCGATGTTGCCGACATGGTGGTGGCCGCAGGCATTAATACAGCCCGAGATATTCAGTTCAATATCGCCGATATCGTGCTGAAAATCGATATCGTCGAAACGTTCGGCGATGGCTTCGGCGATTGGTATCGATTTCGCATTCGCCAGCGAGCAGAAGTCGCCGCCGGGGCAGCAGATGATATCTGTCAGCAAGCCAATATTCGGCGTCGCAAGACCGTGAGATTTCGCTTCGTTATAGAGCGCCAGTAAATCCGATTGTTTCACATCTGCGAGCACGAGATTCTGCTCGTGCGTGACGCGCAACTCACCAAAACTATAGTGATCTGCAAGGTTTGCCACAAAATCCATTTGCTCGGCGGTAGCATCGCCCGGTGGGGTGCCGGTCTTCTTCAGCGACAGAGTCACAATCGCATAGCCGGGTACCTTGTGCGGCTTCACATTGCGACCCATCCAGGTGGCAAAGGCCTTGTTCTCTGTTCGCTGCTGCTCGAGCAGGGCGGTGGCGTCACTGAGCTTTTCATAGGCAGGCGGCACAAAATAGCTGGCCACGCGATGAAGTTCCTGCTCAGTCAGTGTGCTCGGGCTGTCCTTCAGATCTGCCCACTCGGCCTCGACCTGACGGGTAAATTCCTCAACGCCCAGTGCCTTGACCAGAATCTTGATCCGCGCTTTGTATTTGTTGTCGCGACGGCCGTACTCGTTATATACGCGCATGATCGCTTCAACGTAGGTCAGCACATGCTGCCAAGGCAGGAATTCGCGGACCACGCTGCCGATAATCGGGGTGCGACCTAGGCCACCTCCCACCAGCACCTGAAAACCGATCTCGCCCGACTCATTCTTGACGACATTGAGACCAATATCATGCGCCTTTACCACCGCACGGTCTTCT
>CAZXRS010000269.1:0-2974 GCA_964642635.1 uncultured Bifidobacterium sp.
GACTTCCTGAACTACGAAGGCCCGGATAACTGGGGCTACTGCGTGTTTGGCAAGGTCACCGAAGGTACCGACGTCGTCGATACGATCCGCAAAGTGCGCACCGGCACCAAAGGCTTCCATGGCGACGTACCGGTGGAAGACGTGATCATCGAAAAGGCCGAGGTCATCTGACCAACGCTGTGATGCGCGCGTCCTCATCCAACGATAACAAGGCGCAGCCGGAGACGGTTGCGCTTTTTGTTTCGGATCTGCACCTGTGTGCGCAGATGCCCAAGACGGCAGAGGCGTTTTTTCATTTTCTCGATGAAGAAGCGATCCAATCGCGTCAGCTCTATCTGCTGGGCGATATCTTCGAGTACTGGGCTGGCGATGACGATATCGATGACCCATTCAATCGCAAGGTTGTTCACGCATTGCGAGCACTGGTCGACCAGGGCGTCGAGCTGTATTGGATCGCGGGTAATCGTGATTTTCTTGTTGGCTACCACTTCGCCGAAGCAAGTGGCGTAAAGATACTGACCGAACCGTATGTTGCCGACATCAGCGGACAGCGCGTGCTGCTATTGCATGGCGATGCTCAGTGCATCGACGATCAGGATTACATGGCTTTTCGCAGACAGGTTCGCCATCCGGAATGGCAGCGCGCGTTTCTGGAAAAACCGCTCACAGAGCGTAAGGCGATCATTGAAGGCATGCGCGAAGGCAGTCGTGATGCGCAGCGAGCGAAATCTATGGCCATCATGGATGTGAACCAAGATGCGGTAGAAAGCCTGTATGCCCACCATCAGGTAAACACCATGGTGCATGGCCATACCCACCGGCCCGCCGTGCACGAGACTGCCGGCGGTCGTCGTTATGTGCTGCCCGACTGGGATGCCGACCATTTGCCGCTACGAGGCGGATGGATTGCTGCAGACAGTGCCGGACAACTGCACGTTCATTCACTGCGCTAGAGACCTGCAGCCTCGAGTACCGCAATCTCTTCATCACTGAATCCGGCTGCGCGCCGCGCATCAAGATTGAACGGCCCTCGCAACGGTGGCGCCTTGTAGCGCAGCGACAGTGCCGCATACAACGCCACCGGATCGTTCCCATCGCGCTCGCATAGCCAGCGGTACCAGTGGTTGCCAATCGCCACATGCCCAACCTCGTCGCGCAGGATGATGTCGAGAATCGCGGCGGCGGCATCGTCGCCGACTTGCGCCAGCTTGGCGCGCACTGCGGGCGTTGCATCCAACCCCCTTGCCTCTAGCGTGCGCGGCACCAGAGCCATTCTCGCGGTGACATCGTCGGCAGTTTTCTGTGCCATCTCCCACAGGCTGTTGTGCGCATTGAAATCTCCATAGGCATAACCGAGCGTGCGCAGATGCGCTTCTAGCAGCGAGAAATGTAACGCCTCCTCAGCAGCGACCTTGAGCCAGTCGCCGTAAAACTCACGCGGCATATCGCTAAAGCGCCAGACGGCATCGAGAGCCAGATTGACCGCGTTGAATTCGATATGCGCCAGCGCATGGATGAGCGCGGCTCGTCCCTCGACCGAGGTCATGGCACGCCTGCCAACTTCGCGCGGTGGCACGAGCACGGGATTCGCGGGGCGACCGGGAAGCGAAGCCTCCGGCGTCAGGCAAGCGGAAGGATCAAGGTCGATGTGCTGAGCCAGCCACTGCGCATGCAGATGACGTGTCCGTTCGACTTTACGAGACACGTTGTCGTCACACAGCAGGCCGAGCGCCTGTGCGCGTAATTCACTGTCCGGATTCGGCAAGGATGGGTTCATTCGGTCAAGGGTAAAATGCAGACTTTCTGCTGACCGCTATTTTAATTCCCATGCCGATTTACCAGCTTGGCGACGTCTGCCCCCGCATCGATGAGTCCGCCTACCTGACCGATTCCGCCACCGTCATTGGCGACGTCACACTCAAAGCGCATGCCAGTGTGTGGTATGGCGTGACAATACGCGGCGATACCGAACCCATCGTCGTCGGAGAGAACAGCAATATTCAGGAAGGCACCGTGCTGCACACCGACAAGGGCTTTCCGCTGACCGTCGGCGATAACGTGACCGTGGGACATCAGGCGATGCTGCATGGCTGCACCATCGGTGACGGCAGCCTGATTGGCATTCAGGCTGTCGTACTAAACGGCGCAAAAATTGGCCGTAATTGTCTGGTAGGAGCGGGAGCGCTGGTTACCGAGGGCAAGGAATTCCCGGACAATTCACTGATTATTGGTTCGCCAGCGAAGGCTGTGCGCGAACTCACCCCAGAGCAACTCGCTGGCCTGCAGAAGAGCGCCGATATGTACGTGCAACGTGCAAAGCATTATCGCCAGCACCTCAAACGCATTGACTGAATCCGTATTTTCAATGAGTGACACCCTGCAAAAATTCATGTTCGAGCACTCGCTGGTGCGCGGCGAGCTGGTCGAGTTATCCGATGCCTGGTCGCATGTGCTGGCGCGTCGTAGGTATCCGGCGGCGGTCAGCGCCGTGCTCGGTGAGATGATGGCGGCCGCTGCGCTGCTGTCAGCGAATCTGAAGTTCAATGGCACGATCATCATGCAGATTCATGGCGACGGGCCGGTGAAGCTGATGGTGGTCGAGTGCGACGCCGCGCTGAAGTTGCGCGCCACCGCGAAAATTGCCGAGGAATCAATGATCGCCGATGAAGCTAGCCTGCAGCAGCTCGTCAATCTGCATGGCCAGGGTCGCTTCGCGATCACGCTGGACCCGGCCGACAAGCTGCCCGGCCAGCAGCCGTATCAGGGCATCGTCGCGCTCGACGGTGATTCGGTATCGACCGTGATCGAGAATTACATGCTGCGCTCCGAGCAGCTCGATACCAAACTGTGGCTGGCGGCAAATCAAAACGTCGCGCGCGGACTCCTGCTGCAGAAGCTGCCTCAGGACGGCGGCACGGCCAGCGGCGCCGAGGATGTCGACACCTGGAACCGCACCGTCACGCTCGCATCCACC
>CAZXRS010000270.1:0-2974 GCA_964642635.1 uncultured Bifidobacterium sp.
TGAAATAGGGTGAACCGCACTTCACAGTAACAACAAAAAACCGCGCCGAGGCGCGGTTTTTTTTGTGAGGCAGAGTTCTGTTACAGGCCGGCGTTCTGCTGCGCGACCATCATGTACAGCATCGGAATCGACAGCATGGTGTTGAAGCGCGAAGTCAGCATCGCCAGACGGGCAGCTTTGGCTTTCTCGTCAGCCTCGACGGTAACGATACCGAGTGCCTTCTTCTGGTTCGGCCAGATGATGAACCAGACGTTGAAGGCCATCAGCATCGCGAGCCACATGCCGATACCGATCGCGTGGACGCCGGTTTCGAGGCTCAGTGCTCTGAACAGGTAACCATTCATCCATGCCACCAGCAGACCGGTAATGACGGTGGACAGCGCAGCCCAACGGAACCAGAACAGTGCAGTTGGTGCGATCACTTTACCGATCGCCGGCTTTTGCTCGTCCGGGATCTTGGGCATCGACGGGATTTGCACGAAGTTGAAGTACCACAGCAGACCGATCCACATCACGCCCGACAGCACGTGTAGCCAGCGCATGAAGAACGCGCCCCACGCATGGCCCATGACGGGGCCGGCGCCGGAGACGCTGGCAGAGATGAGCACCAGCAGAATCAGGATGACGATGCCGGCGATAATTGTCCGGCCCAGGGATTGCAGAATGGCTGCCATAAATCCTCCAGAAGAGATTCAGTCCAATAGTAATCGTTATAGATTTTTTATTGACGAAGGCGGCGAGTTGCCTTGCTGCTTTGTCAATCGCCGCGAAGTATAGCCTAATCGCCCATTATCGTTTTGTGACCCGCGCGATCTCGATTCGTGCGCTGCCCTTGGCCAACTTCAGTTCCAGCGCCTGTTCCGGATGCAGACGGGACGCGTCGCGCAGCACCTGACCCTGTTCATCACGCACGATCGCGTAGCCACGTTCTAGCGTGCGCTGGGGCGCCAGCAATTCCAGCTGGGCACTCAGCGCTTCATGCTGATGGCGGTTGATGGCGAACCTGGAGTCGAAGGCTGACCGTAAGGCGGTGGCCCGTGCGGACAGCTGTCCTCGCCGCAGACTGGTGTCGGGCAGCGCATGCTGCAAGCGGCGTTTCGCCTGTTCCAGCGCAAAGCGCGCGGCTGACAGGGGTGTGCCGGTCGCGTGCTGTAGCCGCAGTTGCAGCGCAACGATGCGCAGTCTTTGCTGACGGATAGCGGCCGTCGGACTTTGCAGGCGGGTGGTGTACCAGTCCAGGGTCTGCGTGTGATCATCGAGCTGACGACGCATCGCATCGCTCAGATCGTGCGCATGCTGCCACAGGTGAGCCAGCCAGTCCGCCGTCGGTGTGGCGGCCATCTCGGCGGCGGCGGTTGGCGTAGGGGCGCGCAGATCGGCGACAAAATCAGCGATCGTGAAATCGGTTTCATGCCCGACGCCCGAGATCACCGGCATGCTACAGGCGGCGATAGCGCGCGCGACTTTCTCATCATTGAACGACCATAAGTCTTCAAGGCTACCGCCGCCGCGACCCACAATAAGTAGGTCGCATTCTGCGCGGCGTGATGCGGTATTGATAGCGTCAGCGATCTTGTCAGCCGCGCCTTCGCCTTGTACCAGCGTCGGATACAGAATCAGTTGCAGATGGGGCGCCCTCCGGCGCAGCGCGGTGATGACATCGCGCAGTGCAGCTGCCTGTGGGCTGGTGACGATACCGATGGTACGTGGGAATGCAGGTAGTTCGCGCTTGCGGTCTGCATCGAACAGGCCTTCCGCCTCGAGTGTTGCCTTCAGCTTCAGGAAAGCTTCGTACAAGTTGCCGACGCCGGCCTTGCGCATCATTTCGACATTCAGCTGAAAATCGCCGCGGGCGGCATAGAGTCCGACCGTCGCGCGAACCTCCACTTTGTCGCCTTCGCGCGGCTGGAAGTCCACATACTGAGCGCGGCCGCGGAACATGACCGCGCGTACCTGCGCATTGGCATCTTTCAGTGTGAAATACCAGTGGCCAGATGCGGCTCGGGTGACATTCGATATCTCGCCGGCAATCCAGGTCAGGGCAAAGTTGCGCTCAAGTAGGCGGGCGACGGCCTGATTCAGCTGGCTGACAGTGAGAATCTCCTGGCTGGCGTTGTCTGCGATCAATGGCTTGATTTCCTTGAAACTGCTGAACGGGTACGGCTTTCCACAATAGTACCTTGGGTAAATTTGTGCGGGCACAAGCGCTGTAAACCCCTGTTAAATTTCCACAAGTAATTGATTTTTAAAAGAAAAATGACATGACTGATTCTAAGGCAGGGAACAAAAGTTCTTGCAAATCAATGGCTTTGCCGTAGCCATTCTGGCTTGCCCACAAAGTTGTCCACAGCAAAAGTGGACAACTCCTGGCAAAAAAGCGGTGACCGGGCTGATGCCTGTCAATCTGGCAAGCAGATTCGGCGGTGCAATCACGCCTTGCCCGGCCAAAGTGAAGCGGATACAGTCGCAAGCTGCATTTATCTAACCTAGGAGCAAGTATCTTGTTCGCACTGATCCAAGCAGCTGGCTGGCCGATTTGGTTTTTGCTCGTTGCATCGGTTGTCGCCGTTACTGTCATCGTCGAGCGCTTATTGTACTTGCGCAGTCCGCAAATTCTGCCGCCGACACTGCTCAAAGAAGTCATCGATCTGGTTCGTGCTGGTCCGGTGGATGCGCCAACCATCGCGCAACTTGAGCAGAATTCACCTCTCGGTCGCGTGCTTGCCGCCGGCGTGCGTCATCTGTCCGCGCCGCGCGATGTCATGAAGCAGGCGATCGAGGAAGCCGGTCGATCCGCTGCGCATCAACTCGAGCGTTATCTCACCACGCTGGGTACAGTCGCGACACTGGCGCCGCTGATGGGCCTGTTCGGTACGGTCGTGGGCATGATCGAATTATTCGGCGCGCAAGAGGTTGCTGGCGCAAATCCTCTCCAGGTGGCTCACGGAATCTCGGTAGCGCTGTACAACACGGC
>CAZXRS010000271.1:0-2959 GCA_964642635.1 uncultured Bifidobacterium sp.
GCTCGCCTTCAGGCACCATGTCGAGCTTGTTCAACACCAGCCAGCGTGGTTTGTCGAACAAGGTCTCGTCATATTTCTTTAGTTCCTTGACGATGGCCTTAGCCTCTTTGACCGGATCAACATCCGTATCAAACGGCGCGAGGTCAACAATATGCAGCAGCAGACGCGTGCGCTGCAGGTGTCGCAGGAACTGCACCCCCAGGCCGGCACCATCGGCCGCGCCTTCGATCAGTCCCGGAATATCGGCAATCACAAAACTCTTCTCGTGACTGACTCTAACGACGCCGAGATTGGGATGTAAGGTAGTAAACGGATAGTCAGCGACTTTCGGGCGCGCATTGGATACAGACGCAATGAACGTGGACTTGCCCGCATTGGGCATACCCAGCAGACCGACGTCGGCCAATACCTTCAGCTCGAGTTGCAGCTCGCGTCGCTCGCCTTCTTTACCATCGGTCTTTTGTCGTGGCGCGCGATTGGTCGATGACTTGAAGTGAATGTTGCCCCAACCACCCTCGCCGCCTTTGACGAGCAGTGCGATCTGGCCATGCTCAGTCAGATCGGCAATGATGGCGCCATCATTGCGGTCCGTGACCAGTGTGCCGACCGGCATGCGCAGATAAATGTCATCCGCACCCTTGCCGTAGCAATCGGAACCGCGCCCGTTCTCGCCATGCTTGGCGCGATGCAGCTTCGCATAACGGTAATCCACCAGCGTATTGATATTGCGGTCGGCGATTGCGTAAATGCTGCCACCCTTGCCGCCATCGCCCCCATCCGGACCGCCGAAGGGGCGGAATTTTTCACGGCAAAACGAGGCCACGCCGTTGCCGCCATCGCCGGCCACGACTTCAATTCGCGCTTCGTCTATAAACTTCATGATGTGCCGTTTCCGGGTGGTGCAGATTTCTGTGGATTGCAAATGAAAAAGGCCCTGCCTGCGGCAGAGCCTTTTCGCAGGGATTCCAGCTTATCAGGCCGGAACGACCGTCACAACGTGACGCTTCAGCGGGCCCTTGATGCCGAACTGAACTTTGCCATCAGTCAGCGCGAACAGGGTGTGATCCTTGCCCATGCCGACGTTCTCGCCTGCGTGCAGTTTGGTGCCGCGCTGGCGCACGATGATGCCGCCTGCGTTGATGGATTGGCCACCGTAGACTTTTACGCCAAGTCGCTTCGACTCTGAGTCACGGCCGTTGCGGGTAGTGCCGCCGCCTTTTTTGTGTGCCATTTGATGCTCCTGATTCGGTAGGTAGTCCCGACGGGATTAGCCGTTGATCGAGACGATTTGCAATTCGGTGAAGTTTTGGCGATGGCCTTGGCGCTTTTGATAGTGCTTGCGACGGCGCATCTTGAAGATCTTCACTTTGTCATGGCGACCGTGCGCCACTACCGTAGCCAGCACCTTGGCACCTTGAACCAGCGGCGCACCAAACTTCATGGTTTCGCCAGCGCCCACTGCGAGCACTTGATCCAGGGTGATTTGGGAGCCGATGTCTGCCGGTATCTGTTCTACTTTAAGTTTTTCGCCAGCCGCAACTTTGTACTGCTTGCCGCCGGTTTTTATGACCGCGTACATGGGAACCTCATCGATTTATTTTTGATAACGCCCGACACCTTGCGGAGGCGGGATACTGCTTCGCCCGAGCCGGCTCCGCAAAAGCGTTGCCAAATCGGGAAAACCTCAAATTATACATGGACTTAGGTTTCCGGTCAAAGGCTTTGATAAGCGGTTCCGGAGGCCAATGACCTTGGACGGGGCGGAGCGCCCGTCGACGCCTGCAGCGCGGCGAGGCAGGCGTTTGCCCATCGTATAATCGCGGCCTACGACCGAACTTCGCCCCACTGTGTCCGCTTCCACTTCCGCCCAGACCCATCCCCTGTCCGTCATCGCCGCCGACATGCAGGCCGTCGATGCCGCGATCCGCACACAGCTTCACTCGGATGTGGCGCTGGTGAGCCAGATTGCCGACTACATCATCAGTGCCGGCGGCAAACGCATCCGTCCGGCGCTGGTGCTACTGATGGCTAAGGCCTGGGGCTATCAGGGCGAAGATCACTACAAGCTGGCTGCCGTGGTCGAGTTCATTCATACCGCGACCCTGCTGCATGATGACGTGGTGGATGAGTCCGACTTGCGCCGCGGTCGCAAGACCGCCAACGCGATGTTCGGCAATGCCGCGTCGGTACTGGTCGGCGATTTCGTGTACTCGCGCGCTTTCCAAATGATGGTGTCGGTCAATAGCATGCGCGTGATGCAGATACTCGCCGATGCGACCAATGTGATCGCCGAGGGAGAGGTGCTGCAACTGATGAACATGCACGATCCCGACGTGACCGAGGAACGCTATCTGCAAGTCATCCGCTCCAAGACCGCTAAGCTGTTTGAAGCCGCTACCGAGCTCGGCAGCCTGATCGCCGGTGCGCCGGAGCAGCAGGTAGCCGCAGCTGCTGAATACGGTCGCTCACTGGGCACCGCGTTTCAACTCATTGATGACGTACTCGACTACTCGGGCGACTCGACGGCGATTGGCAAGAATGTCGGCGACGATCTACGCGAGGGCAAACCAACGCTGCCACTGATTTACCTGATGCAGCATGGCACTTCGCAGCAGCGCGAACTGGTACGCGCGTGCATTGCGAATGGCGACGAGGCGCATTTCGATCAAGTGCTGGCTGCCATCACAACCTCTGGCGCTCTGGATTACACACGGCGTCAAGCCGAGGCCGCGCGTGACCGCGCGATCGAAGCGATCGATGCACTACCTTCTGGTACTGGCAAGGACGCACTGCATTCGCTAGCGAATTTCGCTGTAGACCGCAATCACTGATTGCTCCCGACCTGTGGCTTTTGCTACAATCGCGGTCTTTCGCTGTTGGCACCACGGGTCAGTTTTTTCGATCCTCTCTTCTGGCCAGCAGCCCGCATCGGGGTGTAGCTTAGCCTGGTAGAGCGCTA
>CAZXRS010000272.1:0-2946 GCA_964642635.1 uncultured Bifidobacterium sp.
CGCGCGGGCAATCGAGCCGGTTTCCTCGATGGCGCGCAGCAGCGACGGCAAGACCGACGTATCCAGCGCGGGTCCGTCGCCTCGTGTGATTTCCCAATGGGGATTGATCCTGACCTTAAACATTATGTCCACGATAGCATATTGCAACATAGAATGCAGGCTGTCAGGATGGGCAGCGTTTTGCGGACACCCTGAAAATTATTCTAACAACCGACCCTCGAGGTCGGGCCCCCT
Organism: uncultured Bifidobacterium sp.; assembly: GCA_964642635.1. Classification (GTDB taxonomy): domain Bacteria; phylum Pseudomonadota; class Gammaproteobacteria; order Burkholderiales; family Burkholderiaceae_D; genus Pernthalerella. The sequence goes on from CAZXRS010000272.1 coordinate 235, forward strand.
CAGGAGGAGATATGTCATTTGCAGGCATGCTCGATAAAGAGCACACCATTGCTGGCGATGGATTCAATCGCTGGTTGGTTCCCCCCGCTGCACTCGCGATTCATCTGTGTATTGGCATGGCTTACGGCTTTTCCGTTTTCTGGAAGCCGCTGGGCAATGCCTTGCTCGGTCCTGACGGTGCGCCACTCGCATCGTGCGCGGCAGGTGCGGTCACTTTCGGCGACAAACTGTCCGGTACTGCGCGTGCCTTGTTTGCGACCGATTGCAACTGGACCCAGTTTGATCTTGGCTGGATGTACACGCTGTTCTTCGTCGTGCTCGGCTGCTCGGCGGCCATCTGGGGCGGCTGGCTCGAGCGCGCTGGTCCGCGCAAGGCCGGACTCGTCGCCGCATTGTGCTGGTGTGGCGGTCTGCTGATTTCAGCCTTCGGTGTGAATCACCATCAGCTATGGATGATGTGGCTCGGCTCCGGCGTGATCGGGGGTATCGGCCTCGGGCTGGGTTATATCTCTCCCGTCTCGACGCTGATCAAGTGGTTCCCCGACCGGCGTGGCATGGCGACAGGTATGGCGATCATGGGGTTCGGCGGTGGTGCAATGATTGGTTCACCGCTGTCCACGTTCCTGATGTCCAAGTTTGCGACACCGACTGATCCAGGTGTATGGCAAACCTTTGTCACCCTGGCCGTGATTTATGCTGTGTTCATGTTTGCCGGTGCATTCGGCTATCGCGTCCCGCCAACCGGCTGGAAGCCGTCAGGCTGGGAGCCGCCACCACCGACTGAAAAGGCCATGATCGCTCAGCATCATGTGCACTTGAAGAACGCGCACAAGACACCGCAGTTCTGGTTGCTGTGGCTGGTGCTGTGCATGAACGTGTCGGCCGGCATCGGCATCATTGGCGCCGCATCACCGATGATGCAAGAAACCTTCGGTGGCGCATTGATTGGTCAGCCAGACATCGGTTTCGCTGATCTGAAAAATGATCCTGACTTACTGAAGGCGGCTGTGGCGATTGGTGCGGGATTTGTCGGCCTGATTTCGCTATTCAATATCGGTGGCCGTTTTATCTGGGCTTCATCGTCCGATCATTTCGGGCGTAAGCCGACCTATGTCATCTTCTTTGTGCTGGGCACGGCGTTGTACGTTCTTGCGTCGCTGGCAGCCGGCTGGAAGTCGCTACCGATTTTTGTGGCCTGCTTCTGCGTGATTGCGTCGATGTACGGCGGGGGTTTCGCGACGATACCCGCCTACCTGGCCGATATGTTCGGCACGCAGTTCGTTGGCGCCATCCATGGCCGACTGCTGACCGCCTGGTCAACGGCCGGTATTCTTGGTCCTGTGGTGGTCAACTACATGCATGACATTCGTCTGGAAGAGAAAGTGCCGTTTGATCAGATCTACGGCCCGATCTTCTATGTGCTGGCGGCGATGCTGGTGGTGGGTCTGATTGCGAACCTCATGGTGCGCCCGGTTGCCGAGCATCACTTCATGTCGGCGGATGAGCTGGCGCACGAAAAGCAACTGGCGCGCGAAAAGTCAGCAAAGGGCGATGGCAAGGGTGACGGTCACGACGATCACCACAGCCCAGCCTTCACCTGGTTCGCCTGGTTGGCGGTGGGGATTCCGCTCGCGTACGGTATTTGGGTGACGCTGCAGAAATCCGCAGCACTCTTCAAGTAATCGATCTCGCTCTGAAAGCGGCCGCGTCCAACAGGCGCGGCCGCTTTCGTTTAGACTTGCGGCTCACTTCGTCGGAGCAGAAATGAGCCTCACCGTTGAATCCATTCGCGACGTCTTGTCGCGCGTCATTGACCCGAATACCGGCAAGGATCTGGTCACGAGCAAATCCGCAAAGCACATTCAGTTGGAAGGCGGCACGGTGTCTGTCGATGTCGAGCTGGGCTATCCTGCGCATAGCCAGATCGAGATGATCCGGCAGCTCGTCGTTGATGCTGTTCGAGGCTTGTCCGGCGTCAGCGATGTTCATGTGAATGTGACCGTGAAAATCGTGGCGCATGCGGTGCAGCGCGGGGTGAAGCTGATGACCAATGTGCGCAACATCATTGCGGTTGCGTCTGGTAAGGGCGGTGTCGGTAAGTCCACCACGGCGGTCAATCTCGCCTTGGCGCTTGCCGCCGAAGGCGCGAAGGTTGGTCTGCTGGATGCCGACATCTACGGTCCGTCGCAGCCGATGATGATGGGCGTGTCCGGCAAACCCGATAGCCACGACGGTAAGACCATGGAGCCGCTCGAGAATTTCGGTGTGCAGGTGGCATCCATAGGATTCATGATTGATCCGGATCAGCCCATGGTCTGGCGCGGCCCCATCGTCACGCAGGCGCTGCAGCAGTTGCTGGAGCAGACCAACTGGCGTGACCTCGATTATCTGGTGGTGGACATGCCGCCGGGAACGGGCGATGTGCAGCTGACGCTGTCGCAGAAAGTGCCGGTTACCGGCGCCGTGATCGTCACCACGCCGCAGGACATCGCGCTACTCGACGCGCGCAAGGGCTTGAAAATGTTTGAGAAAGTCGGGATTCCTATCCTCGGCGTGGTCGAGAACATGAGCGTCCACATCTGCAGCAACTGCGGCCATGCCGAGCCAATTTTCGGGCAGGGCGGCGGCGAGAAAATGTGCCAAGACTTCGGCGTCGACTTCCTTGGTGCCTTACCGCTGACCATGAGCATCCGAGAGCAGGCCGACTCCGGC
>CAZXRS010000273.1:0-2908 GCA_964642635.1 uncultured Bifidobacterium sp.
GATGACCAGCGGCAACGCGAACGACGTGCTCCGGCTGGCTGGCATCAATTGCGCAAGCAAGCACCGCCGAGCCACTACCCTGCTTCACGCGAACAGTCGCGCCTTCGCTCACGCCGAGTTTTTGCGCGAGCGCCGACGACAGCACCGCACGGGGTGGCTTTGCATCGCCTGTCTGCTGTAGGGATTCAGCGCGACGGACGATGCCATCGCTGAAATACAGCGGCACATCGGCGGCACGTTCAATCTCAACTTTCGCAGCCGCCGGAACCGGCAACGCGACTCGGGACAGATTGTTCAAAGATGCGCTCACATCAATGTCATCGACTTTGGCAGATCCCAGTACCTCGGCGCGTATCTCTTCTGATGCTTCGTAGTTGAAGCCATCGAGCTCGAGCAGATTGCCCATCACACGCAGTACTTTCCAACCGGGTCGGGTATCACCGAGCGGACGCGTGCTGCCATTAAAACCTTGCACACGGCCTTCGGCATTAACATAGGTGCCCGAGGTCTCGGAGAAAGGCGAAACGGGCAGCAGCACATCGGCGTAATCCATACCATGCTTGAACGGCGACATCACGACAACCATGTCAGCCTGATCAAGTGCGGCGCGCGCTTGCTGGGGATTCGCACAATCAAGTTCCGGCTCAGCGTGCAGCACGAGATAAGCTTTCTTCGGCTGCGTGAAGAAACTTTGCGCCGCCGAACGATCGGCCGGCAATGCGTTCGCCAGATAGCCGCCGACGGTATTGGCTCCCTCCGTGAGATAACCCAGCTTCGCATCGGTGTTCTGCGCTATCCATTGCGCCATCGCGTGCAGTTGCGCTGCCTGCGGGTGATGCGTCGCCGCGTTACCGAGCATGACCGCGCGCGAATCACCCGTCAGCAAGCTGGCTGCGATCTGTTTCGCGGTAGCCGACGGTTTCACGTTCGCGAACTCGGCTGGAACGTCGATTTTCTTCGCCGCCGCAACCGCCACGGCGACTTCAGCGAGTTGCTCGACCCATGCGGACGGTGCCGCAATTAGCTGGTTAGCGACCGCCATCAGCGGTTTACCTTCATTCGCATTCAGCAGCGATAGCTTGGCACCACCCCGCTGCACAGCTGAGCGTAATTTTGCCGTCAGCAGCGGATGATCCTTGCGCAGATGTGAGCCAATGACGAATACGCGCTTGAGCATCGCGAATTCTGCAATGCTCATGCCCAGCCAGGGTAGGAACTTTGCGTCTTTCACTGTATCGCTCTGGCGCAGTCGGAAATCAATATGATCGGAGCCGAGGCCACGCGTAATTTTCGCCAGCAGCGTGAGTTCTTCTAACGTCGAATACGGTGCGGCGATCGACGCTATCGCATTTGCGCCATGCTCATGGCGGATATTTCGCAAGCCATGCGCAACGTATTCCAGCGCGGTCTGCCAATCGACCTCTTTCCACGCGCCGCCTTGCTTGATCATCGGGGCGGTGAGACGCTCTGTACTGTTCAGACCTTCGTAGGAGAAGCGGTCGCGATCGGACAGCCAGCATTCATTGATCGCTTCATTTTCCAGCGGCAGCACGCGCATCACCTTGTTGGCTTTGACCTGAACGATCAGGTTCGAACCCAAGCTATCGTGCGGACTCACCGACTTACGGCGCGACAATTCCCATGTACGTGCGCTGTAACGGAAAGGCTTAGAGGTCAGCGCACCCACCGGGCACAGGTCAATCATGTTGCCGGACAACTCGGAGCTGACCGCATCATTGACGAAGCTGCTGATTTCCGAATGCTCGCCGCGGCCGATCATGCCGAATTCCATCTGACCGGCAATCTCCTGACCAAAGCGCACGCAGCGGGTGCAGTGAATGCAGCGGCTCATCTCTTTCATCGAGATCAAGGGGCCGGCATCTTTAGGTGGCACTACGCGCTTCTCTTCGTGGTAGCGCGATGCGGAAGGTCCATAACCGACAGCGAGATCCTGCAGCTGACATTCACCGCCTTGGTCGCAGATCGGGCAGTCAAGCGGATGGTTAATCAGCAGGAACTGCATCACATCCTTTTGCGCCTTCACTGCTTTGTCGCTATGCGTGCGCACAACCATGCCCTGCGTCACCGGCGTCGCGCAAGCTGGCAATGGCTTAGGCGCTTTTTCGACCTCGACCAGACACATACGGCAATTAGCCGCGATCGACAGTTTCTTGTGATAGCAGAAGTGCGGAATGTACGTGCCGAGCTGGTTGGCAGCATCCATCAGCATGCTGCCTTCCTGCACCTCAACTTTTTTTCCGTCTATCTCGATCTCAACCATGATTGTTCCGGTCAGATATACGTAGGCACCATGCATCGCTTGTGTTCGATGTGGTACGCAAATTCGTCGGTAAAATTCTTGATCATCGCGCGCACCGGCATCGCGGCGGCATCGCCGAGCGCGCAGATCGTGCGACCCTGAATGCCATCGCATACCGACAGCAAAGTGTCTAGGTCGTCTGGACGACCTTCGCCGTGCTCGATGCGGTGAACCATGCGATACAGCCAGCCAGTCCCTTCGCGGCACGGCGTACACTGACCGCACGACTCTTCGTAGTAGAAATAGGAGAGGCGCAGCAATGACTTCACCATGCAACGGTCTTCGTTCATCACGATCACTGCACCTGAGCCCAACATGGATCCGGCCTTCGCGATCGAGTCGTAGTCCATATCGGTTTGCATCATCAGGTCACCCTTGATGACGGGCATCGATGAGCCGCCAGGGATGACACCCTTGATCTTCTTCCCATCACGCATACCACCTGCGAGATCAAGCAGCGTCGCAAAGGGCGTACCGAGGGGTACCTCGTAGTTACCAGGGCGCGCTACGTCACCCGATACCGAGAAAATCTTGGTGCCGCCATTATTTGGCTTGCCCATCCCGAGATAAGCTTCTGCACCCACGTTC
>CAZXRS010000274.1:0-2900 GCA_964642635.1 uncultured Bifidobacterium sp.
TGCCTGCTGCAGTCACGGTTGCATCCCATACCTGCGTATTGCGACCGCGGTGTACCGGCTTGGCCTCACACTCGACACGACCATCTCGTGCAGTGCCGAGATGATTGCTCTTGATCTCGATGGTGGTGAAGCTTTGCGCTCCTTCAGGTAAGTGAAGCATGCAACCAATGCCGCAACTGCTGTCAGCAAGCATGATAATCGATGCAGCATGCAGGAATCCATTCGGCGCCAGATGATGCGGCTTCACGTCAAGCGCCGCGATGATTCGATCGCCATCGGCGGAGACTAGCTCATAGCCCAGATGGTCCGTTAGTGTCCCTTTGACGAGCGCGGCCATTTTTTCCATCATCGCTGCATTCATTTTCCTATCCTTTTTTATCGTTAATGATTGTGGTTGCGCGCAGCATCGATATGCTCACACAGCATCTTCGTCGCCTCTGCCAGTCGAGGTCCGGGACGGTTGATTGCGCTTCCGTCAATTCGGAACAGCGCACCGTGCCTGACGGCTTTCATCTGGGTGAACTTGCGCCAGCGATCGATCGCCTCTTGCTGCTCATCGCTGAGAACAATAAGGTCCGGGTCGACTCTCACGACAGACTCGCGGCTGATCGTCGGTGCCAATGATGGTAGTGATCCGAATACATTGACGCCGCCACAGAGTCGAATGGCTTCGGATACAACATGACTATCGTTCAATGTCATCAGTGGAGCCTGCCATATTTGGTAGAACACAGTCACCTGCGATCGTTTGGCGTATCGTTGTCGTAGCGATTCCACGGTTGATCTAAAGTGTGAGGCTTGTGTCCGTCCTTCGATGCTGCCCGCGAGCACTCCCAATCTGTCGAGCGAACTGGCAATATCGTCAAAACTGCGTGGCTCGCTGTCGAACACCGTGAACCCAAGCGCGCGTAGCCTCGATAATTGTCGCGCGTTATTGCCGGTTTTCCATGCAACCACCAGATCAGGCTTCAACGCGACAATACGTTCGAGATCAAGCTGCAGACTGCTACCGACGGACGGCAGTCGTTTCGCAGCGGGCGGTTGATCGCTGAATTCGGAGGCGGCGACTATGCGTGCGCCAGCGCCGGCAGCAAAGAGCAGCTCAGTCGTATGCGGCGCGAGGCTCACGATACGTGTTGCAGGTGAGGGAAGGGTGATCGTATGACCGCTATCATCCACCACAGACACCGAAGTAGCACTGCAGTGCGCGTGGACTAGGGCCGCAGCACACAGCAGGATGCGCAGCGGTCGTCCCGGGATCATATTTCGAGGTTGTCGATCAGCCGTGTCGCCCCCAGCTTCGCCGCTGCGAGCACCACCAACGGCTCATTATTTGCCAGATCACCGGCCGTCGGCGGTTGCAGGTCGAATCGTTTGCGGATGGCGATGTAATCCGGCTTCCAGCCGCGATCGGCGAGTCGCTTCATCGCGCTAGTTTGCAGGAGTGATACGTCGAGATTGCCAGACCGAACTTCGTCTGCAACATGGTTAAGCTCTGTAAACAGCGTAGGTGCTTCAGCGCGCTCTGCGTCGGAAAGATACCCATTGCGTGAAGATAGTGCGAGCCCATCATCGGCGCGACAAGTCTCTGCTGCGATGATTTCTGTCGGTAGCGCGAACTGACGCGCCATATTCCTCACGATCATCAGCTGCTGGTAATCTTTCTTGCCGAACACGGCCACACGCGGCTGTACACAGGAAAACAGCTTCATCACTACGGTGGTTACACCAGTGAAAAAACCAGGCCTAAATTCGCCCTCAAGAATATTGCCAAGATCGTTGGGTGGTTGGATCCGGAACTCCTGCGGCTCCGGATAAATATCTTTTTCGGTCGGCGCAAAGAGTACATACACGCCTTCCTTCTCCAGTTTTTCGATATCGGCCGCGAAAGTGCGCGGGTACTTGTCGAAATCTTCGTTCGGACCGAACTGCAGCCGGTTCACGAAAATCGATGCGACTACCGGGTCGCCATGCTTTCGCGCCAGCCGCATCAGCGACAAGTGTCCTTCGTGCAGATTGCCCATGGTGGGGACAAAGGCTGTGCGCAGCTGGCCGCGCAGCTGGTCGCGAAGTTCCGCGATCGAAGAGATTATTTTCATGGAGCGTATGGGTCGATGAAGCTAACCAGCATCGGCAGCCCTGCCACGCCGGCAATCGGTGCTGGATGCGTCAGTTGGGTGAGTACGCGAGTCGGACGTAGATCGGTGCGAAGGCTTCAGCTTGCGTGATCTCGATCAGAGTTTCCTTAGCGAGTTCGAGCATGGCGATGAAATTCACGACGACGACTGGCACACCACGCGACACATCGAACAGATCCTGAAATTCGACGAACTTGGCACTTTGCAGGCGGCGCAGGATCTGCGTCATATGCTCGCGCACTGACAGTTCTTCACGGGTAATCGTGTGTTTTTCAGTCAGTTTCGCGCGGCGCAACAGGTCGTTCCATGCCGTCTGCAGGTCAGCGATATTCACATCCGGGAAGCGCGTGACGACAGTTTGGTCGACATAGACTTGCGTACGCACGAAATCGCGGCCAACCTGCGGCAACGTGTCGAGCTGAAATGCAGCCAGCTTCATCTGCTCGTATTCAAGGAGACGACGGACAAGTTCAGCGCGAGGATCGAGTGGTTCTTCCTGCCCCTCGACTTTTTTCGCTGGCAGCAGCATGCGCGATTTAATTTCGATCAGCATCGCGGCCATTAGCAGGTAGTCAGCAGCCAGCTCAAGATTACGCTGACGAATTTGCTCGACATAGTCGAGGTACTGGAGCGTGACCGCTGCCAGCGGAATGTCGAGGATATTAAAGTTTTGCTTACGGATCAGATACAACAGCAGGTCGAGTGGACCCTCGAAGGCCTCAAGGAAGACCTCGAGTGCATCCGGCGGTATGTACAGGTCGT
>CAZXRS010000275.1:0-2885 GCA_964642635.1 uncultured Bifidobacterium sp.
ACGAAAAGCCATTTCTCCACACGAAAGAAGGTCGTGCTGCCTCGCACAGATTTTATTTCGTATAGTGAAACGTCGATTCCATGATTTGAAAGTACCTGTCGGGCTTAGTTCAGCGGCTTTTCCGACACGAGCACACCGTCATCATCGGCATAAATCCAGTCGCCGGGCCGGATGGTTACGCCCGCTATATCCACGGCAAGATTCGTCTCACCGACTCCCTTACGGATGCTTCGACGCGGATGCGTGGCCAGTGCTCGTATACCGATATCGCACTGATTCAGCTCAACACTGTCGCGCACACAGCCATGAACAACGATGCCGGCCCAACCGTTCTTCTGAGCGAGAACGCCGAGATTGCCACCGACCAGCGCACAACGCAGACTGCCACCGCCATCGACAACGAGCACACTGCCCTCGCCCGGCGTTTCAAGCGCAGCACGTACTAGAACGTTGTCTTCGAAAACCTTTAAGGTGCGAGCAGGACCGGCGAAATGTTTGCGCTTGCCGAATTTTTCAAAGACAGGTGGAAGGATGGCTAGCGAGCCGTCGGCGAGCTTGTCTTCGTGCGCGTCGCAGATGTCGCAGGTGGCGAAGGTCATGCGCTTTCTCCTTGAGGAAGTGGAATGGGCGCGATTGTATCGACATTGAACGCAAGAATGCAGGCTATGGATCCCAGCTTGCGCTGGGATGACTCATTCAAGGGCGTCGCCGTATAAGTCGTCATCCCAGCGCAAACATGGATCCCGGCTTGCGCCGGCATGACTCTTTGAAGAGCGTCGCGCCATAAACCGTCATCCCGGCGCAGGCCGGGATCCATACTTGATCAACCAGAGCAGTCAGCTGTTACAAGAACGCTTCGCAGACGATTACGCCATCTTCCGAAACCCCAGCTCCGACCCAGCAACATCAATCGCAATCGTATCTTTCGGACCAAAGCGTCCTTCAAGGATCGATTTCGACAGCGGGTTTTCGACTTCCTGCTGAATCGCACGCTTGAGCGGACGCGCGCCATATACAGGATCAAAGCCCGCATCGGCTAGCTTGCGTAATGCCGCATCACTGATCTCCAGACCAATGTCGAGTTTCGCAAGACGCTGTTCCAGCGTATGCAGCTGTATCTTGGCGATGGCACCGATATTCGCCTGATCGAGCGCGTGGAACACCACGATTTCATCGATGCGGTTAACAAACTCCGGACGGAAATGCCCGCGCACTTCAGCAAGTACCGACAGCTTGACCAGCTGCGGATCACTCTCTTCCATCGACTGTATCTTGTGCGAACCCAGATTCGAGGTCATCACAATCACGGTGTTCTTGAAATCGACGGTGCGCCCCTGTCCATCGGTCATACGACCATCATCCAGCACCTGCAGCAATACATTGAACACATCCGGATGTGCCTTTTCGATTTCATCGAGCAGGATCACACTATACGGCTTGCGGCGCACCGCCTCGGTCAGATAACCACCCTCTTCGTAACCCACATAGCCCGGCGGCGCACCGATCAGGCGTGCTACGGAATGCTTCTCCATGTTCTCGCTCATGTCGATGCGGATCAGCGCCTCTTCAGTGTCGAACAGGTAGGTCGCCAGCGCCTTGGTGAGTTCGGTTTTGCCGACGCCGGTGGGACCGAGGAACATGAATGAGCCATAAGGACGATCCGGATCGGACAGGCCTGCACGCGAGCGACGAATGGCATCCGATACCGCCCGGATCGCCTCGTCCTGTCCGACCACACGTTTGTGCAGTTCGTCTTCCATGTGCAGCAGCTTGTCGCGCTCACCCTGCATCATTTTCGACACCGGGATGCCGGTCGCACGAGCAACGACTTCAGCGATTTCCTCGGCGCCAACCTGAGTGCGCAGCAACCTGGGCTTGCCTGCGGTGGCCTCACCCTTGTCGGCTTGCTTAAGTTTGGCTTCCAGCTCAGGCATGCGGCCATACTGCAGCTCGGACATTTTTTGCCAGTCACCCTTGCGGCGCGCCTCTTCCATCTGCAGGCGCACACGCTCAATCTCTTCCTTGATCTGCTGGCTACCTTGCACACCAGCTTTTTCGGCCTTCCAGACTTCTTCAAGATCGGCATACTCTCGCTCGAGCTTGGTGATCTCTTCCTCGATCAGGCCGAGTCGCTTCTGCGATGCCTCGTCCTTCTCTTTCTTCATCGCCTCGCGCTCGATTTTTAGCTGAATAAGGCGACGGTCGAGCTTGTCCATGACCTCGGGCTTGGAGTCGATCTCGATCTTGATCTTCGAGGCCGCTTCGTCGATCAGGTCGATCGCCTTGTCCGGCAGGAAGCGATCGGTGATATAGCGATGCGACAGCTCGGCTGCGGCCACGATAGCCGGGTCGGTGATGTCGACACCGTGGTGTACCTCGTATTTTTCTTGAAGGCCGCGCAAAATAGCGATAGTGGCCTCAACGCTCGGCTCATCCACCAGAATTTTCTGAAAGCGACGCTCGAGCGCGGCATCTTTCTCGATGTATTTACGATACTCGTCGAGCGTCGTCGCGCCGACGCAATGCAACTCACCACGCGCTAGCGCGGGCTTGAGCATATTGCCCGCGTCCATCGCACCTTCGGCCTTGCCGGCGCCGACCATGGTATGAATTTCATCAATGAACAGGATGGTCTGGCCTTCGTCCTGTGCGAGCTCTTTCAAGACAGTCTTGAGACGCTCTTCAAACTCGCCGCGATATTTCGCACCGGCGAGCAGCGCGGCCATATCGAGAGAAAGCACGCGCTTGTTTTTCAGACTATCCGGCACTTCACCATTGATGATGCGCTGCGCGAGACCTTCGACGATCGCTGTCTTACCGACGCCGGGCTCGCCGATCAGCACCGGATTGTTCTTGCTGCGACGCTGCAGCACCTGAATCGCACG
>CAZXRS010000276.1:0-2866 GCA_964642635.1 uncultured Bifidobacterium sp.
GATCCACAGCAGGTTAAAATGTGATTTTATAAGGATCAAATAAATTTTAAGCATCAAGCTACCAACTTCGGGGCATGTTAGTTATTGAGAAAAGTGCTTGAGATACTCGCGCCCTATGTTCATCGCTTCGACCGAAGATGCGTAAGTATTTTTGATTAAGGTTTTTCCTTCATTTCCTTGTTCTGAGGTCAGAGCAGGGTTTTTCATAAAGCGAATTATTGCGTTTGCGGTAGAGCTTGCGTCTGCGATCGCAACAACGCTCCCCGAATTGCTGCCCTCGATTGCTGTTCGAAATATCCCTGTATCACTAGCCACCACCGCACACCCACAAGCCATTCCCTCCAACACAGTCAGCCCATACCCCTCATACCTTGGACAGGCAACTGTAATCAAACAATTCGCATACCAGTCACGAACCTGCTCGGGTGGTATCTCGCCGATAAACAATATCCGGTCGCGTAGTCCTGCCATTTCGATCTTGCACTCCAATTCTGCTTTAAATGGCTCGAATTGAGGCTGACACAGTCCCGCAATAACGGCTGTGAATTCCGGGAATTCCGGCAGTACCTGAATCATTGCGTCAACGAATATATCCGTGCCTTTCTCAGGCCTTATGCGGCCGAAAACACCGATTCCGTACTTTCCTGGTAGTCCAGTGTTCTTCCACGCATTGAGCTTGTCAGCCGGTGGCTTGAAATATTCCACATCAACGCCATGCGGGATTATTGCGCTTGCCTTCACGAATGTGGCTGCCTCAGGCGTAGTCGCGATGACGCTGTCCATCCGGCTGATCATCCAGCGTGGGAACCACGAATGTCGACGTTGTGCTGCGGAGGTGAAAACTATCTTGATCGGGAATCGGAGTACGTCGCGCAGGAAGATGGTTAACAACATCTCGGGGTCGCGCCTTACATGCCAGATGCGGCAGCGGCCATCGGGTAAACGCTTGCGCGATATCCAGATCGCCTGCCATAGAGTCAAGTAGCTGAAGTTCTCTGGGTTTTCCTGTTTGGCTCGCTGTGCACCGGGGAGGTCAGTGCCGACGAAGCCAATCTTTAGAGTCTTTGCCTGTGCAGGGAGCAGCGCATTGATCGTGCCTGATACGCCTGTGTAGCGCTTTTTCAGGTTGGTGATGATGACTTCGGGGTTCATGGAGTTATTATTCAAGGCTTTTGCATGAGTTTCCAAAGACATTGGATCCCGACATTCGCCGGGATGACGATTTGATGGCTATCGCAGATATTATTTATCGCCAGATTCTTCGTCGCAATCAGAGTAGTGGAGCATTACATCAAAATAATATCGTACTGCTCCTGATGAAACATACTTTCTACCTGCAGCGATATCGGCTTACCGATGAAATCCCCCAGCATGGCCAAATGCTGTGATTCCTCCTCGAGGAACATATCAATCACCACCTGCGAGGCCATAATGCGGAATTCACGCGGATTAAATTGCTTTGCTTCGCGCAGCAATTCACGCAGTATTTCATAGGCGATTGTGCGCGGCGTCTTTACCTGTCCCTTACCCTGGCATGCAGGGCAGGGTTCGCACAAAATATGGGCTAGTGATTCACGCGTACGTTTGCGCGTCACCTCGACCAGGCCGAGTGCAGAAAAGTCCGATACCGTTACTTTTGTGCGGTCGCGCGCCAATGCTTTATGCAATTCGGCGAGTACGGCTTCCCTATGCTCGACACTGTCCATATCGATAAAGTCGAGAATGATGATGCCGCCAAGATTACGCAACCGTAGCTGCCGTGCAATCGCATGCGCAGCCTCGAGATTGGTCTTGAAGATCGTGTCATCGAAGTTACGGCCGGTGACATAGCTACCGGTGTTGACGTCGATCGTCGTCATCGCCTCGGTCTGCTCGATGATCAGGTAGCCGCCAGATTTCAGGTCTACGCGACGGCCGAGGGCTTTTTCTATTTCTTCTTCGACGCCATAGAGATCAAACAATGGGCGCTCGCCGGTGTAATGCGAGAGCTTGGGTAGTACCGAGGGCGTATAAGTACTTCCAAACTCTGAAAGCTTCTGGAAATTCTCTCTCGAGTCAATTTGTATCGTCGTTGTATCTTCGCCCACAAAATCCCGTAGCACTCGCTGAGCCAGCGATAAATCTTGGTGCAGTAAAGAGGGCGGCGGAGCGGCTTTGGATTGCTGTGCAATGTGTTGCCACGTCTTGCGCAGGTAATCGAGATCCATCGCGATATCGGCTTCGCTCGCATCCTCAGCCATAGTGCGCACGATGAAGCCGCCTTTCTCATCGGCGGGTAGTAATTGCTGAACCCGCGCACGAAGCTGTTCACGCTCTGCCTCGTTCTCGATGCGCTGCGAGACACCAATGTGTGGATCTTGCGGCAGATACACCAGCATCCGGCCTGCGATGGAAATCTGCGTAGACAGTCGCGCACCCTTGGTGCCGATCGGATCTTTGATGACCTGCACCATGATGGATTGTCCATCGAACAGCAGCTTCTCGATAGGCGTCGGCGGCGCGCCGTTGCCTGATGTGTTCTTGGCTTCCCAGATATCTGCAACGTGCAGGAAAGCCGCACGCTCCAGACCAATATCGATAAAAGCCGACTGCATGCCAGGTAGTACGCGTGCGACTTTACCGAGATAGATGTTGCCGGTCCGTCCGCGCGACGCCGTGCGCTCAATATGCAGCTCCTGCACTGCACCCTGCTGGATGAGAGCGACGCGAGTCTCTTGCGGTGTAATGTTGACGAGTAGGTCTTCAGTCATAGTGTTTTTATTCTAGCTATTTGCAGCAATTGGGCAGTCTCGAAGAGCGGCAAGCCCATGATGCCTGAATAACTGCCGCTGATGTGCTCGATGAATTGTGCTGCATATCCCTGCAC
>CAZXRS010000277.1:0-2864 GCA_964642635.1 uncultured Bifidobacterium sp.
ACCCACGACCCTTGGCTTCGGAGGCCAATACTCTATCCACTGAGCTACAGCCGCTGCGTGCGGAAGACCGGGAAGGATACCGGTTTTCAGTCGGACCGTCCATGAATCACTCCCTCCGTTCGGAGATGCAAAGGCCTGATTCGTCTATAATCTCAGGCTTTGCGGCCATTTAGGTCTCGCGCCAATACCAAATGAGGAAATCATGAGCGACGCCCACAACGAGTCCCCGATCAAAACTCCGAGCCAGCTGATCGCTGTCATCATCGCTGGCTTCGCGGTTCCTATCGCCATTATCGTGCTGCTGGTGAGCTTTGTCGGCAACACCTCGAAGACGGGTGCAGATGCGGATGCGCAGTCGGCTGAAGCCGTCGCCGCGCGCATCAGGCCGGTGGCTGACGAAAGTTTCATGACGGCCGTTGCCGTTGCCGATACGGCCGCGCCGAAGTCGACCGAGCTGAAGTCAGGCGTGCAGGTGTACAACGCTGCATGTGCTGCTTGCCACGGTGCCGGCGCTGCGGGCGCACCGAAGATGGGTGACGCAGGTGCCTGGGGTGCACGCATCCGTCAAGGCTACGACACGCTCGTATCGCACGCGATCAACGGTATACGCGGCATGCCAGCCAAAGGCGGCAATCCGAATCTGAACGATATCGAAGTCGCGCGTGCCGTGGCTCACATGGCCAACGCAGCCGGCGCGAAGTTCAAGGAACCAGCCGCAAAATAATCATCGGGCCGCACAGGCTTCGATGGCGCATAAGTCTTCAAACAAAACCCGGCGTAAGCCGGGTTTTTTATTGGACAGTTTCAATCAGTATCGGGCCGATCATCCGCTGCAGCGCGCTTGTCTCTATGGAGCATGCGCCAAGCCGCCACCACTCCACCGGCCGCCAGTAGTGCACGGCGCGCATATCGACGCCACCGCCCCTGCCCCAGCAATAGCGGCAATAGCGCAGTGATCAGCTTGCCACCCTGATTCGATAACGCCGACTTGAATATGCCCGGCAGACTCTCAGCAATAAAGTTGCCGCTTACCGCATTCTGAATGGTCTGCCTCGCCTGCATAATTTCCAGACGATATAAGGTCCCTTTCAACAGCAGGATCTTGCGGCGCGCTTCGCGATCACTCATACGCCGCCCTCGCCGTCGGGTTGCTCACCCAGCAAGGCCGCTCGATCTTTGCTTAACTCCGACAGCGTCATCGGCAGACCAATCTGGCCGCTTGAAACAATGGCACGAGCACGCCACAACAAACCTATCGCGAGCGCAAAGTAGGCCAAGAACAGGATGAGCAGAATGCGCCAGCCGAGCGTGTCCCACATCAGCATCACGATCAGTGCCGACAAACTGATCAACGCCAGTGCCGCAGCGCCCAATGCAGCAGCACCGAGCAGCAATACGCGCAGTGCGGCGTCACGCGCATCGGCCACTTCCAGTGCGGCCAGCGAGGCGCGCACACTCAACAGCTTTAGTGCATTACCAGCGATGGACGCAACGCTGGCCATCAGTCCGGGCTGCTGCTGGTGCTCGGGCGCTTCCATGAATCAGCGACGCGCGATCAGCATGCCAATCAACACGCCAACGGCACCGGCGATACCGATGGCACGCCATGGGTGCTCGTGTACATAGTCGTCAGTATCGTGAGCGATCTTGCGGCCCTTTTGCACCGCCGCTTCCTGCAGATCATGTGCACGCGTTAGCGCATGGTCGAGCATCTTCATGCCCTTGTCGCGAAGTTCCTCTGCTTTCGAACCGCCGGCCGCGGCTGCCTCGTCAAACAGGGCCTGAGCATCACGCACCAGAGACTTCAGGTCGTTGCGTGCAGTATGGATGGTGGATTCGGACATGGCAGCACTCCTTTCAATGGTAGATCTGAAAATCATAGCGCCGCCGCTGCACTACCAAGGTAAAGACCTTGTCTTTTGCTCAGGCAAATGCTTGTCGAATCTGATACCAAACGAGGCCGATCCACTCGTGCATCGCGTAGCTGCTGCTTTCAAGTTCACCCGCACTCGGAATAAATCCAGACGCATCCAATGGACGGCGCGCCCGGAAGTTGGTGGCCGCCGGCACGACATCAAAACCCACGGCAGCAAATGCTTTCATCGCTCGCGGCATGTGCATCGCATCGGTGACCAGCAATATTCTGCGTATACCGACAATATGCAGTGTGTCAGCCGTCTTACGTGCGTTTTGGAAGGTGTTGTCGGAAGCATCTTCGACCCAGCGCGCGCTGACACCAAAATCTTCCTTCATAGAGCGCGCCATGACCGCCGCCTCACTCTCACCAGAACCATCAGGCGATCCACCGCTGACCAGTACCGGCAAGCGCGTTAAGCGATGCAGTCGCACACCATGCCGTAGTCGTCCCAGTGATGCATACGATGGCTGATCGCGCTCCCCATCCTCCGGGGCAGCGAACAGTCTTCCACCGCCAAGTATCACAATTGCTTGAGCATTCGTATGCGACGTATCTGCTAGCGGCAGAGATCGCGCTTCCAAAGGCTCGACCAGCAGGCGCGAGCCGGCCTGCGTAGACAAACCTAGCAGCGCGCAGACTGCAAGGCAGATCACGACGATGCCCGTCTTGTGCCAACGCTTCGATAGATACCATCCAAAAGCCGCCACCAAGATCAGCGATAAAGGCGGCAACAATAACGAGGCAAGCGCTTTAGTGATTAGCCAGCTTATGCTCATGAATACAGCTTCCGGAATTTAGACGAGTGCTCATTCTATACGGCACATTTCTCGCTCGACACAGGAGGCGTAGTTCGGTACAATGCGCGGCTTTCGGGCGTCACATTTGTCCGAATGGAGCGGTAGTTCAGTTGGTTAGAATACCGGCCTGTCACGCCGGGGGTCGCGGG
>CAZXRS010000278.1:0-2819 GCA_964642635.1 uncultured Bifidobacterium sp.
CTGATGCCTGCCGTTCAGCACCTGGCCGGTGTAGCGGTCGCCATTGACATAGACGAAGGTGCCAAAGCCGGTGATTTGATCATTGACGAAAGTACCCGTGTACTGGCCACCGGTAATGAAGGTGTATACGCCACGGCCATGTCGGCGGCCCTGCACAAAGTCGCCGTCGTAACGATCGCCGTTGAGCAGGAAGAGTGTGCCTTGCCCGGTCATGCGGTTGTCGCGAAACTCGCCCACGTACTTTTTCCCGTCGGCAAAATATACGGTCGCACGGCTGATGACCATACCGTCACGGAAGATCGCGGTCAGCTTGTCGCCATTTGGGAAGGTGTAAGTGCCCGGCCCGTTACGGTTGAAGCCGCGATCGAACTTGCCCTCGTAGCGGCCGCCACCCACGTAGTAAAGACTGTCCCACCCGAGGGAATTCCAGGTGAGATCATCGACGGTGACCGTCGGCCAGCGCTTGCCGGCGCACCCGGCCAGCGCGATCGCCATAGCGAACGCCAGCAGGAGTCGGAGATGTCGTGATGTCCTCATGATGTCGAAGGTGCCAGATGCTATCAATTTGAAAATGTCAGTGTGGCGTGCGGGGATGACCTGTGGCCCACCCTACAGTCCGGTACCGAAGTGTAATCGGCCGCAGGCGCCGCATCTTTAGCAGACCAGGGTCAATCCGGGGGCTTTATCGGACCCTCAGGACGGTCGCCATTTTTGACATCAGTCAATTTACCCAAGGAAACGGTCACCTATTCAGGAAATGTTGCTCTGCGGAATGCATAATCCTAAGCTACTCCGGCTTCCTTCCCTGATCCGATGGCCCTGCCTACCTCCGCCTCGTCCGTTTCCCGGCTTTCCGACCGCGACGCGAAAAAACTCGATGACGCCGTCCATGAGCAAATTGCACAAGCGACGCTGGGCTTGTCACCGATTTCTCTGGCCCTGGCCTGCGCCGATTGGGCAATGCACCTCGCGGTGTCGCCCGGCCGTCAGATACAACTCGCGCAGCAGGCGATGCAACTGATGGCTGATGAGATTCGGAAGCCGCTACATCACGTCACCGGTGTGAAAGATGAGAACGAAGAGGATGCCCGTTTTGCCGATCCGGCATGGTCCCACTGGCCGTTCTCTATGCTGAAGGATAGCTTCAAAGCCGGCGATGCCTGGTGGCAGCAAGCCACGCAGGTTGACGGTATGTCAGACCATCGACAGCAGATGGTCAGCTTCTTCGCGCGGCAATGGATGGATGCGATGTCACCCTCCAACTGGCCGCTGACTAATCCGCAAGTCATCGCTCACGGTATCGAAACCGCAGGCCATAGCTGGCTGCAAGGCATGCAGCTTTTCCTCAAGGACTACCAGCAATCGACGCTGAGCACCGAGCCGAATCCGGAGCAGCTTGAGCCGCTGCCTTTCACCGTCGGTAAGGACGTTGGTGTCACGCCGGGTAAGGTGGTGTTTCGTAACCATCTGATCGAACTGATTCAGTACGAACCAACGACCAAGAAAGTTGCTGCCGAGCCGCTGCTGATTATTCCTTCGCCGATCATGAAGTTCTATATTCTTGATCTGTCACCGGAAAATTCGATGGTGCGCTACCTCGTCTCGCAGGGGTTCACGGTGTTCATGATTTCCTGGCGTAATCCGGATGCGAGTGACCGCGATCTGGGGATGGATGACTACCTGCAGACCGCAGTAATGAAAGCCATGCGTGAGGTCAGTGCCATCGCGAACGCGCCTTCCATTCATGCGATGGGCTACTGCCTCGGCGGTACTTTCCTCGCTATCGTGGCCGGTCTGATGGGTTCAGATGAATTCATCGCCGAAGAACAACGTAACGAAGCCGGCGGTGAGCAGCCAATACCTGCACTGGCCAGCGTCACCTTGCTGGCAGCGCAGACGGATTTCACCGAAGCCGGTGAGCTGGGCATCTTCATCGATGATGATCAGCTCAAGACACTGCGTGAGCAGGTTGAGCGCACGGGATATCTGTCGGGCCGGCAGATGGCCGGCACATTCCAGTTCTTGCATTCGAAAGATCTGATCTGGTCACGCAACACACAGCGCTATCTGTTGGGTGTCGATGAAGCGGGGAATGATCTGATGAGCTGGAATGCGGATACCACGCGACTGCCACAGCGCATGCATGCGGAATATCTCGATACACTGTTCTTGCGCGACGATCTCGTCGAGGGACATTACAAAGTGGCTGGTATGCCGGTAGCGTTACGCAATCTACAGATGCCGTTGATGGTAGTGGGTACCGTACGTGATCATGTGTCACCTTGGCGATCGGTGTACAAGATTCATCTGTACACGGATACTGATACTACTTTCATTCTCGCCGCTGGCGGTCACAATGCCGGTATCGTGTCTGAGCCAGGACATCCAAGAAGAAGCTATCAGATGGACCGTGTGAAACCGGGTGCTGACTGGGTTGATCCGGATGAATGGATCGCTAACGCACCTCGTACCGAGGGCTCATGGTGGGAAGCCTGGCGTGTCTGGTTGAAAGAGCAATCCAGTAATGAGATTTCTGCGCGCGCCATCAATTATCCACTGGCGCTGTGTGATGCGCCGGGTGAATATGTCATGGTGAGATATGCAGATTGATGACACCGCAGCTGGCCAAGCTGCCGGTCTGTTCGGACTGAAGGGTAAAAAAGGGCTGGTGCTCGGCATCGCTAATGAGCACAGCATTGCGTGGGGCTGCGCGAAGCTCGTGCGGCAACTGGGCGCGGACGTCGTCGCAACCTGCCTGAACGACAAAGCAAGAACCTATGTCGAGCCGCTGACGAAGCCGCTAGGTATCGATCTGGTCA
>CAZXRS010000279.1:0-2819 GCA_964642635.1 uncultured Bifidobacterium sp.
ACCGGTACCAACGTGCCTGACTATCCTAAGCTGGCTCAGCTGTGGTGGAAGAACGTGGCTACCGCAGTCACCGGCGAGAAGACGCCTCAGGCAGCGATGGACAACCTCGCCAATGAGATGGACGACGTGATGGCTCGTCTGCAACGTGCTGGTATGAAGAACTGCCCGCCGAAGCTGAACGAGAAGAGCGATCCGAACAAGTGGCTGTCGGATTCCAATGCACCATGGAAGAAACTGGCTAACGAGAAGCCGAAGGGCGAGACTATCGCTTACGACAAGCTGCTCCAGGCCTGGAAAGAAGGTCGCGTCAAGTAATTGGCGTGGCGGGCCGGACAGGGAATTTATTTTTTATGTCCGGCCCGACCTTCATCAAGTAGCACGGAATGCGCGGCTCGCCCGCGCATTTTTTTCATTGGCTTGGTTTCCCTCTGTCGCTTGTGATGTCAGGCGGCATATGAAAGCCACTCCGGAGAACGACATGGCAGAACAATTTATTCTGGCGATAGACCAGGGCACGACGAGCTCGCGCGCAATTCTTTTTAATCGTGCTGGCCGAATTCACGGCATGGCGCAACAAGAGTTCAGGCAAATTTTCCCGAACCCGGGCTGGGTCGAACATGACGCCAATGAGATCTGGACATCACAGTTGGCCGTTGCGCAGCAGGTCCTGCGTGATCACCATTTATCGGCCTTTGATGTCGCTGCCATCGGCATCACGAATCAGCGTGAGACCACCGTTCTTTGGGATCGGAAGACAGGTGAACCTGTCGCCAATGCCATTGTCTGGCAGGATCGTCGCACTGCCGCGCTGTGTGATTCCTTGCGTGCCGACGGCAAGAGCGAGCTCTTTCGTAGCAAGACAGGACTGGTCATCGACGGCTACTTTTCCGGCACTAAGCTGCGCTGGTTACTCGATCATGTGCCGGGCGCACGCGAACGTGCGGAAAAAGGCGAACTCGCTTTTGGTACGGTGGATTCCTGGCTGATGTTCAAGCTCGCTGGTGTACATCTGACGGATACCAGTAATGCTTCGCGCACGATGCTCTTCAATATTCATTCGCTGGATTGGGACGACGAGATTCTTTCGCTGCTAAAGATTCCGCGCGCCGTCCTACCAAAAGTTGTGCCGAGCAGCGGTATTACCGCACACACTGACGAGAAGTTTTTTGGCGGTGCGATTCCCATCGCGGGCATTGCCGGCGATCAGCAGGCGGCAACGTATGGTCAGGCCTGCTATCAGCCCGGTATGGTAAAGAGCACGTATGGTACCGGCTGCTTCATTCTCATGAACACCGGCGATGCGATGGAATCACATAACAAACTGCTTACCACCGTAGGCTGGACAACAGGGCATGCCGATCCGCATCGCACCGATTACATGTTCGAAGGCGGCGTGTTCATGGGTGGGGCCACCATTCAGTGGCTGCGTGATGGTCTGAAGCTGATCAAGGATTCTTCGGAGATCGAGGCGCTTGCGGCATCGGTGCCGGACAGTGATGGCGTGACCTTCGTGCCCGCGTTCTCAGGGCTGGGTGCGCCGCATTGGGATGCTTATGCGCGCGGAACCATGCTGGGTCTTACCCGTGGCACACAGGCCGGCCACATCGCACGCGCAGCACTCGAAGGCATCGCATTTCAAACCGCAGATGTGCTCACCGCGATGCAGAAAGATTCGGCGACGCCTCTACGCGAACTGCGCGTGGATGGCGGAGCAGCACGCAACAATCTGTTGATGCAATTTCAGGCTGATATTCTCGGTGTGCCAGTGGTTCGCCCTCAGGTAACCGAGACCACCGCATTGGGCGCCGGCTATCTTGCAGGCCTAGGTGTTGGCTTCTGGAGTTCGCAAGACGAGATTGCTGCGCAGTGGCAAATGGAGCGTCGCTTCGAGCCACAGATGTCACCCGCAGAGCGGCATGCCCGTCTCGATGTCTGGCAACAAGCGATCACACGAGCTTCCCAGTGGGCGGATCATGCGTGATTGACGATGACGACGTCTGCTTTTGAGGCTGAAGCAAACAAAAAGGCAGCCTAAGCTGCCTTTTTGTTGGGACTGCCGAGAAACGATCAGTGCTGTTTCTTGTCGCGAAGACGTTGGATCGCAGCCAACTGCGCAACGGCAATAGCCAGCTCTGCTTGTGCTACCGCATAGTCGATATCTGACTTCTGGTTCGCCATCGCCTCTTCAGCGATTTTCTTGACCTCGTTGGCCTTCGCTTCGTCGAGGTCCTTGCCGCGAATAGCGGTGTCCGCCAGTACGGTTACTGCATTCGGTTGTACTTCGAGTACGCCACCCGCAACGAATACAAACTCCTCTTCCGCCTGACCGGGAACACGAATACGAACAGCACCCGGTTTGATGCGCGTGATCAGCGGTGTGTGCTTCGGGTAAATGCCCAACTCGCCCGCTTCACCCGGCAGTGCGACGAATTCGGCTTCGCCGGAAAAGATCTGCTCTTCCGCCGAGACCACGTCCACATGGATGGTATTTGCCATAAAAAAGCCTTTGTCGATAAGTCGATTCAGCGAAACGCCCGCCGCTTTGCCGCAACGGGCGCTGCGAAATTACTGCAGCTTCTTCGCTTTCTCGATGGCCTCTTCAATGGTGCCGACCATGTAGAACGCCTGCTCTGGCAGGTGATCCAATTCGCCGGATGCGATCATCTTGAAGCCCTTGATGGTGTCCTTCAGCGAAACGTACTTGCCTGGTGCGCCAGTAAAGACTTCCGCAACGTGGAATGGCTGCGACAGGAAACGCTGCATCTTACGTGCGCGTGCCACAGTCAATTTATCTTCCGGTGCGAGTTCGTCCATACCCA
>CAZXRS010000280.1:0-2816 GCA_964642635.1 uncultured Bifidobacterium sp.
CCACCGTTCCAGAACGTCATGTTTCTCGACAAGCGCATCCTCACGCTGGATACGCCGGAGCCTGATCGCTTCATCACTGCTGAGAAAAAAAATATCCTGATCGATGCGTTTGTGAAGTGGCGTATCACCGACCCGCGCCTGTACTTCGTTTCTTTCGGCGGTGATGAGCGTCGTATGCAAGACAGGATGGCGCAGATCGTCAAGGCTGCATTGAATGACGAAATCACGAAGCGTACCGTGCGCGAAGTTATTTCGGGCGAGCGCGGCAAAGTGATGGATGCTATCCGCAATAAGGTCTCTGCCGAGGCTAAGCAGATCGGTGCGCAAATCGTCGACGTACGACTCAAACGCGTCGACTATGTCGAGCAGATCAATAATTCTGTCTACGAGCGTATGAAGTCCGAGCGCGCGCGCGTCGCTAATGAGTTGCGCTCGACGGGCGCGGCAGAATCCGAAAAAATTCGTGCTGATGCCGACCGCCAGCGTACCGTGATCCTTGCTGACGCTTACCGTCAGGCCGAAGCGATCCGCGGTGAGGGTGACGCAAAAGCTGCACGCATCTATGCCGACGCGTTCGGCAAGAATCCGGAATTCTACAAATTCATGCGCAGCCTTGAGGCGTACAAGGAAAGCTTCAAGACGCGCAGCGATGTGCTGCTGATCGATCCGAATTCGGAGTTCCTGAAGTACTTCAAGTCCCCCGGCGGCATAAAAAAATAAGGCGCGCCGTGGGTTATTCGTTGCTGGCCGCGCTCGGCCTGTTCTTTCTGCTCGAGGGCTTACTGCCCTTCATAGCGCCGAGCCGCTGGCGAGCCACTTTCCTGCAAATTGCGCAACTTTCGGATGGGCAGATCCGTTTTTTCGGGCTGCTGGCTATCCTGTTTGGTATCCTCCTGCTCGCATTCCCACTTTCCACCGCTGATTTCTGATTGTTCATGCCAAACTGGCTACTCCCTGAGAACGTTGCCGATGTCCTGCCGTCCGAAGCGCGCAAGACCGAGGACCTACGCCGCAAGCTGTTGGACAACTTCCGCAGCTACGGCTATGAGCTGGTCGCGCCGCCGATGCTCGAGTACCTCGAGTCGTTGATGCCAGTGCAGGATGACGAACTTGATCTGCGCATGTTCAAGCTAGTCGACCAGCTGTCGGGCCGCTCGATGGGTGTACGTGCCGACATGACAACGCAAGTCGCGAGAATCGACGCACATTTGTTGAACCGTTCCGGCATCACCCGACTGTGCTACGTCGGGACGGTGCTACATACCCGGCCGTCCGGCTTTCATTCGACCCGTGAGCCGCTGCAGGTGGGCGCTGAGCTGTATGGCCATGCCGGCCTTGAGGCTGACATCGAGATCCAGTCGCTTGCGCTGGCATCGCTGAAGCTCGCCGGACTCACCGAGGTCACGCTCGACTTGTCGCACGCGGGCATTCTGAACGCGATTGTGCAAGGAGACGCTGTGGCAACTCGTAGCCGTACCCAATTGGTCGCACTACTGCGCGCGAAGGACATGCCGGGACTGCAAGCGATGGCCCATAGCTTCAGTGATGCCACGCGCGATGCGGTACTTACCCTGTCGTCTCTGCATGGCGACGCCAGCGTGATCGCGCGCGCGAAAGAAAAGCTCCCTGTGAAGCCGGCCATTCATGCTGCGCTGGACGAGTTGTCTCAGCTGGCGGCCGCCGCGGGTAAGGTACGCGTCAATATCGATCTGGCCGATCTCTCGGGATACCAATACGAGAGCGGCGTAACGTTCGCCCTCTATGTGCCGGGACTGCCCAACGCGGTTGCGCGTGGTGGACGCTACGACGAAGTGGGCGAGGCTTTCGGTCGTGCACGCCCGGCCACCGGATTTTCAATGGACCTGCGTGAGATTGCACTCCTGCTGCCGTCGGCAGCGCCAGTATCAGCCATACGCGCACCCTGGGGCCATGGCGCCGGTCTGGAATCTCTGATCGCTGAATTACGCGGCAGGGGAGAGATCGTGATTCAGAGCCTGCCCGGTCACGAGCAGGAGCCACAAGAATTCGACTGCGACCGCGAGATCGTCGCCGAGAACGGTAAATTCATCATCAAGCCGCTGCACTGAGTGCGGCGATCATTCGAGATTTCATTATCATGGCTAGAAACGTCGTAGTTATTGGTACCCAGTGGGGTGACGAAGGCAAGGGTAAGGTCGTCGATTGGCTGACCGATCATTCTCAGGGCGTCGTACGCTTTCAGGGTGGCCACAATGCCGGTCATACGTTAGTGATTGGCGGGCAGAAGACAGCGTTACAGCTGATCCCTTCGGGCATCATGCGTGAGGGTGTTGCGTGCTATATCGGTAATGGTGTGGTGCTGTCGGTGCCTGACCTGTTACGCGAGATCGACAAGCTCGAAGCCTCGGGCGTGCAGGTCACATCGCGCCTGAAAGTTTCCGAAGCCTGTCCTGTGATTCTGCCGTATCACACCGCTCTGGACGCAGCGCGCGAGACCGCGCGTGGCGCCGCCAAGATCGGTACGACCGGCAAGGGCATCGGCCCGGCGTATGAAGACAAGGTCGCCCGTCGCGCGATTCGCGTCGCTGATCTTCTGAATGAAAAACGCTTTGAAGAAAAGCTGCGCGAGAACCTCGACTATCACAACTACGTGCTGGTCAATTATCTGAAAGCGGATGCGGTCGACTTCCGCAAGACATACGACGATGCCTTAGCGACCGTCCCACGTCTGCGCCCGATGGTGACGGATGTGTCCTCGGCGCTGCATGCGGCGCACAAGGCCGGCGCGAACCTGCTGTTCGAAGGCGCGCAGGGCAGTCTGCTTGACGTTGATCATC
>CAZXRS010000281.1:0-2784 GCA_964642635.1 uncultured Bifidobacterium sp.
GGCATCGTTTCCGGATCGATCACGGAGCGGCCACCAAACATGCCATTCGAGCCGGAAGTCTCACCCATGCCCGACTCTTTGAGTTCTGTCGGTTGGAAGTATTCGGCGATACCCTGGCGCTGGTCTTCGGGTGTCGCGCCGAGCAACCACATCAGCAGGAAGAACGCCATCATCGCGGTCATCATGTCCGCGAGCGCAATCTTCCAAGCACCACCGTGTGCGCCGGCGTGACCTTCCTCTTCGACTTTTTTCCAGATGACGGGGGGCTCGGGTGGCGCCGCCTCTTCGGGTGGCGCGCCTTCGCCTTCCGGTAACGCTGCAGCGTCTTCCGGTTTTTCTTCAGGTTTTGCTTCTGCTTCTGCCATGGTTAGTCGTACGAATCAGCGTGGCCGCGCGAAGGCGGCAAATGCATTATGAATCGACAGCATATGCGATCGCTGTAGCGTTGTTTTCGGAAATATAAAGGAAATAGGTGTCCCCGTCGAAGAAATGCCATTATGACAATCGGAGCAGAAGCCCAGTCTCACCGCACGCCGGCCTCGCCCACATAGGAGATTCGGTAGATCGTGCCAGCGTAATCGTCGGACACGAGCAGAGAGCCGTCGGGCAGATTTTCCACATCCACCGGACGACCAAGGAATTCATTCGTGGTGGTCAGCCATCCTTCGGCGAACACTTCCGGCTTACCCGCCGTGCCATCTGACTTCACTGGCGTGAACATCACTCGCGCACCGACTGGTGCGGATCGATTCCAGGAACCGTGCTGCGCGGAGAAGATACCGTTGCGGTAGTGATCAGGGAACATCGTGCCGCGATAGAAGCTCATCCCGAGATCAGCTGCATGCGGCGTCATTTCTGCCTGCGGGAACACCACATTCCCCGGTGGGGAGTCGTTCTTGTATTCGTTCGTGCGCACCTTGCCGCCACCGTACCAGGGGAAGCCGAAATCCTGCCCCTTAATCGTCAGGCGATTCAACTCTCCGGGCGGCTGGTCATCACCCATGCCATCGACCTGATTGTCGGTGAACCACACCGACTTGTCCTTAGGACTGAAATCCAGACCGACCGAATTGCGCACGCCGGTGGCTACCACTTCTCGGTTCTTGCCATCACGATCGAAACGCACGATGCCCATCACTCCCGTCCGGTGATATCCATCCAGCTTTTCTTTCGGCGGCACGTTGAATGGCTGACCGAGAGTGATGTAGAGCTTATTATCAGGACCCACGCGACATGCACGTGCACCATGATTGAAGCTTTCTTCTTCTGGCGGTATCAATTGTCCCTGGGGCACGATCTGCGAAATCGCCACATCGCCGCCTTCATAGAAAAATTCAGCGGCCGGGAACATCAGCACACGGTTCTGCTCGACGGTAAACAGAAAGCCATCTGGTGAGAAACACACCCCATTGGGCACGCGAAAATCAATCCCCGGCGCGAAAATTTTCACCTCATCGGCGACACGTGTATGCGTACGGTCAGTGACAGCCCAGATACGATTCTTGCGCGTACCGACGAACACGATGCCGGTCGAGGGACCAACCGCCATATGCCGCGCATCAGGAACGATGGCATACAGATCAATTTTGAACCCAACGGGCAGTTTGATGTTTTGCAGGTTGCGACGCAAAGCATCGGCGCGTGCGCCGGTTTGCGGTACCGTCTCCAGTGTCATCGATCCACCTGTGGAGCGGAAAGCTTCCAGCTTCTGCATGGTGCTGTCCGATTTGTTTTGCGCGACACTCGTCGATAACGCACACGCACCCAGAAAGCCTATTGCCATCGATAACCGCGAATGAACCATCATTTCCTCCTTGAGGTAGCCACACGACTTCGATACGGATAGGCGATGCAGGAAGCGTGTAAGTGTTCGACCTGAAGGGTCACCGGACAACTCCTCGAATTGCGACGCTTCAAGTGGTAGCGCCGTATCAAGTCCGGTCGTAGCCGGCACCTCGCACAGAAAAAGCAGCAGACAGCACGCAGGAGTGCTAACAGAAAACCATCGTGAAGTATTGATCTTGGAGAGATTCCAGTTTAATTTTCTCTTGTCATGCTGCAAGGAGACACGATGAACTTTCAACCGTACATCCGCGCCAGCTGGGAAATCGTGACGGAATGCGAGAGCCGTAGTCGCGTGAATCTCGACGAAGAGCTGGAGGCCTATTTGGTCTATATGGTCGCGCGTAATTTCCGCAACCGTGATTTTCCACCCGATGTGATCTGCCTTGAATTCACCAAGGCTCGAACGCGTGACGATTTTCGGCAGATCGGCGATAGCTGCCTGTTCGTCGATGCCTGGGACGTCAGCCGGGCACAACTCGTCAATCATGACTACTACGAAAAGCTCGGACAGGCGGCGTATGCGTATGCAGCTTCGGCGTCGCGCCCGATCGACGAGTTATTCAACCGAATTGCGCGCGAATTCTCGCAGCTGTCGCGGGTGCTGGCAGGAGTAAAACCTCTGCAAGACTCATTCCGGCAAGCTGGACTGAGCTGAGACATGGCGCTGTGAGCGCCATCGCAGGTACCCGAGCCAAGCTGTTTCTGTTTGTAAAGATGGGCAATCACCCGGCCACAGGCCGCTATCTTCGAGTCTGACGAGACTTCCGCTGCCCTCAGGAGCAAACATGACTCACAAGCAAACATTCATCCGTGCGCCTCTGACCCTACTAGCCCTACTGCCGTTTTGCGCACTCGCTCAGCAAACACCGCAAGAGCTGGCGCGCGTGATATCCAGCACGCCAGTCACTCAGTCCATCGCCGTGCCGCAGCAGGTATGCA
>CAZXRS010000282.1:0-2774 GCA_964642635.1 uncultured Bifidobacterium sp.
TCCGGTCGGGTTACACTCGGACACTAAGCCACTGATCCGGAGACCATCATGAAAAAAATCCTGCTGCTCAGCCTCCTGCTATGCGTCGCCGGGACTGCCTCTGCCGGCTGGGCGCTGCTACAGGAAACCCGTGAAGGCATTCTCTACGTCGACCGTGACGGTGCTGAAAAGACGTCGAACGGCTGGCGAGTCGACATCTCACAAGACTTTCACATGCCGCAGATTCACGAAGGTAAGGAATACCTGAGCGAAAAATCTCGTTATGACCTGGACTGCGGCGCGAAAAAAATCCGCACCCTCAACGTCGAACGATTCCCGGAGAATATGGCCAGGGGCGATAAAGTTCACGCGGATTCGAAAGCGGGTGAATGGACGTTACCTGAGAAGGGTAGTCGTATGGAAATCGTGCTGAAGAGCCTGTGCCGCTAAAGCCCGCCATCGTAGCACCTGACTGACGCATCTCAAATGCTATGGTGAGGGTGTTCTCTCATCGAATAGTCAGACATGGCTGATGAGTTCGTCTGATATCCTGAGCTCTTGAAATGCTGCGATGTTCGAACATTCGTTCGATCTTTTGAATGTGATGTGTTTCATTCTCAGGTGAACGAAACTATCGCGCCGCAGCATGCTCAGATCGCAGACTTGCCCTCGACACGAATCGTCTTGGCGCTGCGAAACTTCAACCTGCGATGGAAAGCGAGGAAAGCGATGAAAAAACTACTCTGTCTGTTGGCGGCTGCCCTGATGGCTGCCTGTTCCAATATGCCCACTAGTAGTCAATATGGTCAGGTGCAGCATCCTGATCCCTTCCATTCTTATATCGACTGACATCTACTTTACATGTCGCGGGTTACACTGGATCTCTTTGGAAAGCCAGTGACTCGCGGCCGTACTTGTTTATGAAAATTTTTGATAGTCCTGACGCACTGCAGTCTGAGCTTGGCAATGAGGTGGCCGTATCCGATTGGTTCCTGATCACTCAGGAGAGGGTGAATCAATTTGCCGAAGCGACCGATGATCCGCAATGGATACATATTGATGCAGAGCGTGCGCGCAAAGAGTCGCCATTCGGCGGAACGATTGCGCATGGTTATTTGACGCTGTCGCTACTGCCGAAATTTTTTTCTACCGTGATTGATCTATCGTTCGCGAAGATGAATATCAATTACGGAGCGAACAAGCTGCGTTTCCCGGCACCTATGCAGGTTGGCAAGCGCATGCGAGCGCGCTTTACCTTGCTAACGGTCGAGCTCCTGCCAGATTGCGTGCAGGACGTATGGAAATACACGGCTGAACAGGAGGGCAGTGATAAGCCGGTGTGTGTCGCAGAAGTGGTGCTGAGGCAGTACTACTAAACCGGTGGTACCGCCTCATACCACGGGGCTCAGCGCTGCTTGTACTGCTCCGATCCAAAAAGCATGGACTTCGACTTGTCATCGGTGAGTGGCTTTCTTAAATCGGCGAGTACCTGCACGCCACGCTGTACCGCTGGACGCTCAGCGATGTCGTCATGCCAGCGCTTCGCATGGGGATAATCAGCCCAGTCTATGCCCTGGTTCTTCCAAGATCGCGTCCAGGGAAAGCTGGCGATATCGGCGATGGTGTACTCGTTGCCGGCGAGATAGCGATGCTGAGAGAGCTGTTTGTCCAGTACGCGGTACAGCCGCTTCGCTTCATTGGTGTAACGGTCAACGGCATAGTCGATCTTCTCTGGCGCATAGATGCGGAAGTGATGCGCCTGACCCAGCATCGGGCCGAGGCCACCCATCTGCCACATTAGCCACTGTAACGTGTTGAATTTGTCACGATCCGTCTGCCCCAGAAAGTTGTTCACCTTACCGGCAAGGTAGACAAGGATGGCGCCGGACTCAAACATCGAGATTGGCTTGCCATCCGGGCCGTGCGCATCGACGATGGCCGGAATTTTATTGTTCGGTGAGATCGCGAGGAACTCTGGCGTGAATTGGTCGCCGGCACCGATGTCGATATGGTGAACGCGGTAGGGCAGTCCGCATTCCTCGAGCATGATGTGCACTTTGTGGCCGTTCGGCGTGGCCATCGAATAGAGATCGATCATATTTTTTATGAGTTATTGATAGTTGCGAAGGATATTCAAAGCCCTTGGATCCCGGCCTGCGCCGGAATGACAGTTTTAGCTTCGCTAGCCCTAAATGAGTCATCCCGGCGCAGGCCGGGATCCAGGATCTTGCATTTATTGCAGCTATGATTGTGCGGTTTTCAAGACCAGCACGCGTTAGCTGCATTTACTCACCGGGCAGCTTAGCGTATTTCGCCAGCTCCAGCTTGGCGATGGCATTCCGGTGTACTTCGTCCGGTCCATCGGCTAGCCGCAGCGTGCGGTTGTGCGCCCATAGCTGAGCGAGCGGGAAATCATCGGAAACGCCACCAGCGCCATGCGCCTGTATCGCCCAGTCGATGACTTGTTGCGCGACGGTCGGTGCCAGTACCTTGATCATCGCGATTTCACTCTTCGCCACCTTGTTGCCCACGGTGTCCATCATGTATGCCGCTTTCAGCACCAGCAGACGCGCGCTATCGATCATGATGCGCGACTCGGCGATGCGTTCGCGCCATACACCTTGCTCTGAAATCTTGCGACCAAAAGCCACACGCGCATCCAGACGTTGACACATCAGCTCCAGTGCGCGCTCGGCTGTGCCGATGGCGCGCATGCAGTGATGGATGCGGCCCGGCCCCAGTCTTCCCTGCGCGATCTCGAAGCCGCGGCCTTCGCCCAGCAGCATGTTCGATGC
>CAZXRS010000283.1:0-2773 GCA_964642635.1 uncultured Bifidobacterium sp.
CTGCGCAAGCGCTATCTGAAGGAACATGAGCGTAAGCGTGCTTCGCGCGAGGAAGCGGCGTAAGCAAGGCCTCATCGTGAAAAAGCGCCTGACGGCGCTTTTTCTTTTTCCGACTCCGATACCGTACTCCATGTCAGAACTATTCAAGCCGAAGTGAGCCAGCAACGTAAATCTCTGCCATCTCGTCGCCTGTCCGTCGCCCCCATGCTCGACTGGACGGATCGTCATTGTCGTTATTTCCACCGGCAGCTGACCAGACATACCTGGCTATACACCGAGATGGTCACGACTGGTTCTGTCCTTTTTGGCGATCCGAACCGGCAGCTTGACTTCAACGACCAGGAACATCCCGTGGCGCTTCAGCTCGGAGGTAGCGAACCCGAAGAACTCGCGAAATGCGCGAAGCTCGGTCAGCAGTGGGGCTATGACGAGATCAATCTGAATTGCGGCTGCCCATCCGAGCGTGTGCAGCGTGGCGCCTTCGGTGCCTGCCTGATGGCTGAGCCCAAGCTCGTGGCCGATGGTGTCAAGGCGATGTGTGATGCGGTCGACATTGACGTCACGGTCAAGCATCGCATTGGTATCAATGATGTTGATTCCTATGACTTTGTACGTGACTTCGTCGGAATCGTTGCCGATGCAGGCTGCAAGACATTTATCGTGCATGCACGCAACGCGATTCTGAAAGGTTTGTCGCCAAAAGAAAATCGCGAAATACCTCCGCTCAAGTATGACTATGCCTATCAGCTGAAAAAAGATTTTCCTCAGCTGGAAATCATCGTCAATGGCGGTATCAGAACACTGGCTGAGGTTGATGAACACCTATTGCATCTTGATGGCGTAATGATCGGCCGCGAGGCCTATCACAATCCCTGGCTATTGACGGCATTCGATGAGCGCTACTATGGCGAAGAGAGCTTTGCCAAGACCCGGCTTCAGGTAGTCGAGGCAATGCTGCCTTATATTGATGCGCAAGTGGCGACCGGTGGGCCACGCATGAATTCCATCGTCCGACACATGCTGGGCATCATGATGGGCTTGCGCGGTGCTCGGGAATTTCGACAAAAAATGTCGGATGCCAAAGCGCTAGCGTGTAATGATTCTTCGCTGCTACTAGACGCGGCACGGGCTCTGCCGACGATGAGCTGATCATCTGGATTCTTCAACGGCTCATATATCGCTCAGTATTCGTTCAAGCGGTTATATAAGGTTTTCACGCTGATGCCGAGCGCCGTGGCTGTTTGCCTCTTGTTTCCGTTGAAATGCCGCAAAGTCGCAAAGATCAGGTCGCGCTCTACATCAGCCAATGGCGCGCCGACCTGAAGATTCAGCGTACCATCGGCGAGCATGTGACTTGCCTGTACTCGCGCGAATGGTTCTTCGATGATCAAGATATCCGATGCCAGTATGTAAGCGCGATGTATCAGATTTTTCAGTTCGCGGACATTGCCAGGCCATGAGTGGCGGCGCAACATTTCAATCGATCGTGAAGCTAGTGTTTTATACGTCGTAGCGGCTTCATTCAGCTCCTTCAGAAAGTATCGTGCGAGGTATTCGATATCATTGCCGCGTTCTCGCAATGGCGGAACTCGAATTGGAAAGACCGCCAGCCGGTACATCAGGTCTTGCCGAAGGCGACCTTCTTGTACGGCTTGTTGTAGCGAACGATTGCTTGCTGCGATCAAAC
This sequence comes from uncultured Bifidobacterium sp., assembly GCA_964642635.1. GTDB lineage: Bacteria > Pseudomonadota > Gammaproteobacteria > Burkholderiales > Burkholderiaceae_D > Pernthalerella. The sequence goes on from CAZXRS010000283.1 coordinate 1,688, forward strand.
GCACGTCAACGCGAACCGGTTCGATTCCTCCGACGCGGTAGAAGCAGCCATTTTCCAATACACGCAATAGCTTCACCTGCATATCACAGGGCATTTCGGTGATCTCGTCGAGGAATAGCGTACCGCCACAAGCGTGTTCGAAGTAGCCGCACTGCTGCCGAACCGCGCCAGTGAAGCTACCTTTCTCGTGCCCGAATAGCGCAGCCTCGATTAAGTACGGAGGTATCGCGCCACAGTTGACGGCGACCATACGATGGTCTGCACGTGGGCTGAATAGATGTACCGTCTTTGCAATCAATTCCTTCCCAGTTCCGCTTTCGCCTTCGAGTAATACCGTTGCGTCTGTTGATGCAACCCGCTCAATCTGGCGAAACATTACCTCCATCACTGGTGAACTTCCAAAGAGCAGCCCGAATCGTTTTAGGGAAGTGGCGTGTGGCATCTGGAAGCGGTAGCTGAGACAGCGCTTCGACAATGATTGGTTACATCTGCGGCATTCAATGGGTGCTGTCCTGCCGAACATCAAAAGCTGGAATCGGGGCGGGAGCACGATGACGGAGGCTACACGGGAACCTCGCGGTTAGACGTTTGCTGCGCCGCACGCCGGGGTCGACACGATGGAAACTTTACCCAGTTGCCCCAGTCAAGACGGAAGGCGACGACACCATCCTAAGCGCCCCTGATGGAAATATCGCTGGCTTCGTTGTATCGCCATGCGTTTGTAGTCCGGCTGTAAAGGGTGATCGGTATCGCTATCGACATTCCGCCAGGGACACTCCAAAGAAAGGACATTCAATGAATCGAAGACTGCACGCATCACGGTCGTTCATACCCTTGATCCTGCTGACTCTTAGCCTCACAGCGTGTAACCGTGGTGGCGTTGGTAGTAGCGAGCAAGGCACCACCGGCGGTACCAGCAGTCCGCCCAGTTCCTCGACGCCAGCTGCCTCTACACCACCGTCGGAAACCACAAAAACGCCGGGCGCAGCACCCTCAACATCACCAGCAGGAGCGGGGACGACAGAGGGAAGTAAAGCCGGTGGTGCATCAACATCGGGAAGTACATCGGAGGCGCCAGGTGGCTCT
>CAZXRS010000284.1:0-2771 GCA_964642635.1 uncultured Bifidobacterium sp.
TCTTGAGGGGGTAGTGGCGCAAGCTGTGCGAGTTCGAGTCTCGCCGTCGGCACCAGTTGTAAAAGCAGTATAAAAACAGTACGAAAACCTATCTGAAAGCCTCGGGAATAAGCAACGAATCACCTGACGTTGTTATCATCCGGTTTGCTGCATAGTCGCAACGGGCTACCGGACAGGTTCTAGGCGAGCCAGCCCGGGGGTGCCCTGAGCTGGCTTTTTGACAAGAGGGCAGAAGTTGCCTTTTTGGTTCCGCCGGGTGACCGAGTGAAGCCTGGCGTTTTGTACTGAGACCATCGTGGACCTCCAAAACTACCTTCCGATCCTACTGTTCATCGCTGTAGGTATCGCCGTCGGTGTCGCGCCCCAAGTGTTGGGTCGCCTACTAGCTCCGCACCGGCCGGATGCGGCCAAAACCTCCGCTTACGAATGCGGCTTCGAAGCATTTGAAGACGCTCGCATGAAATTCGACGTTCGCTACTACCTCGTGGCGATCATCTTCATCCTGTTTGACCTTGAAGTGACCTTTCTCGTGCCCTGGGCCGTCGCGATGTCCGATATCGGCCGCATTGGTTTCTGGGCCATGATGATCTTCCTCGGCGTGTTGATCGTCGGTCTGATCTTCGAGTGGAAAAAAGGCGCTCTGGATTGGGAATAAACGATGGCGATTGAAGGCATTCTGAACGAAGGCTTCGTTACGACGACAGCCGACAAGCTGATCAACTGGACCCGCACCGGCTCGATGTGGCCGATGACGTTTGGCCTCGCGTGTTGCGCGGTCGAGATGATGCATGCGGGTGCGTCGCGTTATGACCTCGACCGCTTTGGCGTCGTGTTCCGCCCGTCACCGCGTCAGTCCGATGTGATGATTGTGGCCGGCACGTTGTGCAACAAAATGGCGCCGGCACTGCGCAAAGTCTACGACCAGATGGCCGAACCGCGCTGGGTAATCTCTATGGGGTCTTGCGCAAACGGTGGTGGCTACTACCACTATTCCTACTCGGTCGTTCGCGGCTGCGATCGCATTGTACCGGTCGATATCTATGTACCCGGATGCCCCCCGACAGCGGAAGCGCTGATCTACGGCGTGATCCAGCTACAGAACAAGATCAGGCGTACCAATACGATCGCCCGTTAATTTTTACGACGCCTGACATGACTACCAAACTCGAAACTCTGGCAAGCGCCTTGCAGCAGGTATTAGGCGACAAGGTCAAGAGCCTCACGACCGCCCTGGGTGAAATCACCATTGTCGTTAGTGCTGCCGACTACCTTGGTGCGATGCAGTCACTGCGCGATCACCAAGCCACTCATTTCGAGCAACTGATCGACCTGTGTGGTCTCGACTACCAGCAATATGGCGATGGCCGCTGGGAAGGTGCTCGCTTCGCGGTTGTCTCGCATTTGCTGTCAGTGAAACATAACTGGCGCGTACGCGTGCGCACCTTTGCGCCGGATGACGACATGCCTATCGTTGCCTCCGTCACCAGCGTGTGGCCGGCGGCAAATTGGTTCGAGCGCGAGGCCTTCGATCTATTCGGCATTTTGTTCGATGGCCATGACGACCTGCGTCGCATTCTGACTGACTACGGTTTCATCGGTCATCCGTTCCGCAAGGACTTCCCGATTAGCGGCTATGTCGAGATGCGTTATGACCCTGAACAGAAACGCGTGATTTATCAGCCAGTCACGATTGAGCCGCGTGAGAACGTTCCGCGCGTGATTCGTGAAGAGAATTACGGAGTTCGGTAACCATGGCTGAGATCAAGAATTACACCTTAAATTTCGGGCCGCAGCACCCTGCTGCACACGGCGTGCTGCGCCTCGTACTCGAACTCGATGGCGAGGTGATCCAACGCGCCGATCCACACATCGGTTTGCTGCACCGCGCGACCGAGAAGCTGGCCGAGACGCGTACCTTCCTGCAGTCGGTGCCGTACATGGATCGCCTCGACTACGTGTCGATGATGTGCAATGAGCACGCCTATGTGATGGCCATCGAAAAGCTGCTCGGCATCGAGGTGCCGCTACGCGCGCAGTACATCCGTGTGATGTTCGACGAGATCACTCGATTGCTTAACCACTTGCTGTGGATTGGCGCGCATGGTCTGGACGTGGGTGCGATGGGCGTGTTCCTGTATGCCTTCCGCGAACGCGAAGAGCTGATGGATTGCTACGAGGCCGTGTCGGGCGCACGCATGCATGCGGCCTACTACCGTCCAGGCGGTGTGTACCGCGACCTGCCGGACAGCATGCCGCAGTACAAAGCTTCGCTGGTGCGCAACGACAAAGTGATTGCAAAGCTCAACGAAACTCGCCAAGGCTCGCTGCTCGATTTCATTGAAGATTTCACGAATCGTTTCCCGACCTATGTCGATGAATACGAAACTCTGTTGACCGACAACCGTATCTGGAAACAGCGTCTGGTCGGTATCGGCGTTGTGTCGCCTGAGCAGGCACTGGCGATGGGATTCACTGGCCCTATGCTGCGCGGCTCTGGTATTGAATGGGACTTGCGCAAAAAACAGCCGTATGAAGTTTACGACCTGCTGGACTTCGACATTCCGGTCGGCGTGAACGGCGACTGCTATGACCGCTATCTGGTACGCGTAGAAGAAATGCGTCAGTCAAACCGCATTATCAAGCAGTGCGTCGAGTGGCTGCGTAATCATCCGGGACCGGTGATGAGCGAGAACCACAAGATCGCGCCGCCGTCGCGGGTAGACATGAAGTCCAATATGGAAGAGTTGATTCACCATTTCAAATTGTTCACC
>CAZXRS010000285.1:0-2765 GCA_964642635.1 uncultured Bifidobacterium sp.
GGGCATAGTCATCACGGTGACTGCTGCGGTGCTTCCTGGCTTCCGCTCGTTCATAGACCGGGTTAGGGTAACCACAGCGGCCTCCGAATTTCGAGCCGCGCTTGCGCTGTCACGTAACGAGGCTATTCGTCGAAGGCAACGTGTGGATCTGCTGCCAGTCATTCGCGGCGACTGGCGGAGCGGCTGGCAGGTGGTTATCGATAGCAATAACAACCAGCTTGCCGATGTGGGTGAGGCCGTCATACATGTCGGACCTTCATTGCCACCTCAGGTCAATATCCTTGCACGGCTCAGCGATACGAAGCGCGCCTATGTCGCGTTCGATCCTTCCGGCAGGCCGCGAACCGCCTTGTCATCGACCACGCCACAGTTTGGTACCGTGGCTTTTCAATCCGGTGAACAACGCCGGAATGTCGTGATCGGATTTTTAGGGCGGGTACGGGTCTGCGATCCGGACCGGGATGGGGCGGCTTGCTAGAATGTGGCTATTCCTCAGGCAGAGCGACTGTGAACATCACCAACGACATCGATGGCATGCGCGCCGCGCTCGCGCAGGCACAGAAAGCCCTCTACAGCACCACGCCTAATCCGCGCGTCGGTTGCATCATCGTGCGTAACGGCGATGTGATTGCCGAGGGGCATACGCAGCCGGCCGGCTTTGCGCATGCGGAGGCGCATGCGCTGCACCACGCTGCGCAGAGCGGGATCGATGTGCGTGGCGCAACTGTCTACGTGACGCTGGAGCCCTGTAGTCATCATGGACGAACACCTCCCTGTGCCGATGCCTTGATTGCTGCAGGCGTGGCACGTATCGTCATAGCGATTGAGGATCCGAATCCTCTCGTTGGCGGACAGGGCATCGCGCGTTTGCGTGCGGCTGGCATAGCGGTCGAGGTCGGTGTGCTGGCGGACGAAGCGCGCGAGATGAATATTGGCTTCCTGTACCGCATGCAGCATGATCGTCCGTGGGTGCGGATGAAAACTGCCGCGAGCCTCGACGGCGGCACGGCGCTGCAGAATGGCGAGAGCCAGTGGATTACCTCCTCTCAGGCGCGGGATGATGGCCACGCCTGGCGTGCGCGGGCCTGCGCTATTTTGACGGGCATCGGGACGGTGCAGCAGGACGATCCGCAATTGAATGTACGCGCGGTTGATACGCCGCGCCAGCCCCGTCGCATCATCGTTGATAGCCGGCTTGAGATTTTGCCGGATGCCAGAATCTTGCAGGGAGGTGGAAGCTGGATCGTCGCGGCGGTCGATGATGCCACCCGCGCGGCGCGCTTGCGTGACGACGGCCACGAGGTCATCGTGCTACCAAACGTCGAAGGCAAGGTGGATCTTGCCGCACTGATGCGCGAGCTAGGACGCCGGCAGATCAATGAGCTGCACGTCGAAGCGGGCTTCAAGCTCAACGGTTCGTTGCTGCGTGCCGGCGTGGTCGATGAATTGCTGATGTATGTTGCGCCTTGCCTGCTGGGACCGGCACAGGGCATTGCACGATTACCGGTGCTGGAACATTTGGCCGATCGATTGCCTCTGCATTTTCATCACGTGCAGCAGATCGGCCCCGACTTGCGTATCCTCGCGCGCCTGACTAATTTCTGATCCGATTCAACAGAGAGAAAAAATGTTTACTGGCATCGTTGCAGCAGTTGGGCGCATTACTTCGATCACGCCTCTGGGCGGAGACGCTAATGCCGGCGTACGCCTACATATTCATGCAGGTAGTTTGCCGCTGTCAGATGTCGCTCTCGGAGATTCGATTGCGATCAACGGCGCTTGCATGACGGTGACGAATAAGACCGCGGATAGTTTCACAGTCGACGTATCGCGCGAGAGCTTGAACCGCACCGTCGGCCTCGATCATGAGGGCGAGGTCAATCTGGAGAAGGCGCTGACGCTGGCCGAGCGTCTCGGTGGTCATCTGGTGTCAGGTCATGTCGATGGACTTGGCACGGTGGCGCATTTCGCGCCGGTAGGCGAATCATGGAAGCTCGACATCCTCACACCACCGGCATTGGCAAAATACTTTGCCTACAAAGGGTCGGTGGTGGTGAACGGTGTGTCGCTGACGGTCAACAGCGTTTCTGATGGCGTCAGCGGTTGCACGATTTCTATCAACCTGATTCCACACACCATTGAAGTTACGACGCTCAGGCACTTGACAGCGGGCGCCAAGGTCAACCTCGAGGTTGACCTGATTGCGCGTTATGTCGAGCGTATGCTGGCGTCCACGTCCCTCAACCAATAAGACGCCCAAGCCTTGCTTGGCAAATTGGCATGGCGCGCCAAGAATCGAGGCTGTGCCCGAGAAATCCTATAAAATGGCCGGCCTTTCCGGACACACCCCCATGTCACTTTCAAGCACAAAAGAGATCATCGCCGAGCTGCGCGCCGGTCGCATGGTCATTCTGGTCGATGAAGAAGACCGTGAGAACGAGGGCGATCTTGTGCTGGCGGCCGAGTTCGTGACGCCCGAGGCTATCAATTTCATGGCGCGATTCGGTCGCGGCCTGATCTGCCTGACCTTGACCGAAGAGCGTTGCGACCAGCTCAACCTGCCGCTGATGACGGGTCGTAACGGCACCTCGTTCGGTACCAACTTCACCGTCTCCATCGAAGCCGCCGAGGGAGTAACGACGGGTATCTCCGCTGCCGACCGTGCGCGCACGGTTCAGGTTGCCGTGGCACGCCATGCTAAGGCGTCCGACCTCGTGCAACCGGGTCATATCTTTCCGCTTCAAGCCCAGAAAGGTGGCGTGCTG
>CAZXRS010000286.1:0-2734 GCA_964642635.1 uncultured Bifidobacterium sp.
TGGTCGGAGCGACCACGCGCGCCGGCATGCTGACCAATCCGCTGCGTGATCGCTTCGGTATTGTCGCGAGACTCGAGTTCTATACACCTGATGAACTCGCGCGCATCGTCACGCGCAGCGCAGCCTTGCTTAATGCCGTGATGATCGGCGACGGCGCGCTCGAGATCGCGCGTCGTAGCCGCGGCACGCCGCGTATCGCCAACCGTCTGCTACGCCGTGTACGCGACTATGCCGAGGTGAAGGGCAAGGGCGAAATTACCAAAGACATCGCCGACGCAGCGCTAAAGATGCTCGATGTCGATCCGGTCGGTTTCGATCTGATGGACAGAAAGTTGCTGGAAGCGGTGCTATTCAAGTTTGGTGGCGGGCCGGTTGGCCTCGACAACTTGGCTGCAGCCATCGGTGAAGAACGCGACACCATCGAAGATGTGCTCGAGCCTTATCTGATTCAGCAAGGCTACTTGCAGCGCACGCCGCGCGGGAGGATTGCGACGCCGTCGGCGTATCAGCACTTCGGGGTGACGGCGCCGAAGACGAGTCCGAATGGGGATTTGTGGGGTTAACTTGCTTTGTTAGTCTGAAGGTCTGCAACGATGGGTCCCAGCTTGCGCTGGGACGACGGGTATAAGAGCCGACACCTTTTCAATCGTCGTCCCAGCGCAAGCTGGGACCCATGCTCGATTAACCACAGACGCCCGCGCTGTGAAACGCTACTCCTCCCTCACCCACACCTGCGTCCGCCCCAACAGCGACACCCCAATAAACCCGCGCACGTTCAACTTCTTCCCACCCTCAGAAGTCCACATCTTGCACTTATAGGTCTTGCCGTTCGCAGGATCCAGTATCTCGCCGCCAGCGTACTCGTCGCCTTGTTTCTTCATGCCGGTCAGGATCATCATGCCGATCACAGGCTTGTTATGTTTATCGCCTTGGCACTTATCGCAATTCGGCGCTTGTTCTTCGTTCGGTTCGCGGAACAGCTTCTCGATCGTGCCGCGCAGCTCGCCGTTCTGCTCGGTGATGCGCACCAGTGACTTTTCCTTATGCGTCTTGTCATCAATCGTGCGCCACACGCCCACTGGTGAGTCGGATGCCGATGCTACGAGGGCCAAGCAGCACAGCATTGCTGCGGTAATGAAGCGGGTCACACTCATGGGGTCTCCTCCTGCCTTTTCGTTTTATGTGGGGCTATTGACGCTTACTTCAGCTTCGATAGCTGATCTTTTATCTTCTCCAGCGTTGCTGTGAAGCTTGCGAGGCGTTCCTTTTCCTGCGTGACGACAGCCTCCGGTGCACGCGCAACAAAACTCTCATTGCCCAGTTTCGCATGCGCCTTCGCGATCTCGCTCTCGAGGCGCGTGGCTTCTTTGCTCAGACGCTCGCGCTCTGCTGCGACATCAATCTCGACCTTCAGCATCAGCCGCGTCGTGCCGACCACCGATACCGGTGCCGGTGATTCCGGCAATGCGGCGATCACCTGCACCTCGGATAATTTCGCCAGTGCCTGCAAATACGGCGCAAAGCTGTTCAGGCGAGCCGTATCGCTGCCTTCGAGAATCAGCGGGACCTTTTGTGCCGGCGACAACTGCATCTCGCCGCGCAAATTACGGCAAGCATCCGTCAGCGACTTCAACTCATCCATCCAGCCTTCGGCTTTGTCATCAAGCTTCTTCAGGTTCGGTTCCGGATAGGCCTGCATCATGATCGAGTCACCTGCCGGATTCAGCTTGCGACCCGATAGCGGCGCCACCGTCTGCCACAGCTGCTCGGTGATGAAGGGCGTGATGGGATGCGCGAGGCGCAGCACCGTCTCTAGCACACGCAGCAGCGTGCGGCGTGTTGCGCGCTGCTGCGCTTCAGTACCCGTCTGGATCTGCACCTTAGCGACTTCGAGATACCAGTCACAGTACTCATCCCAGATGAACTTGTAGATGGCCGACGCGATATTGTCGAAGCGATACTCGGCGAAACCTTTTTCGACTTCGGCTTCCGTGCGCTGCAATAGCGATACGATCCAGCGATCTGCCTGCGAGAAATCCAGATAGCTGCCCGTCGCGCAGGCTTCAGCGCCATGCTCCTCAAGGCCGCAGTCCTTGCCCTCGGTATTCATCAGCACGAAGCGGGTGGCATTCCACAGCTTGTTGCAGAAGTTGCGATAGCCTTCACAGCGCGACAGGTCGAAGTTGATATTGCGACCCAGCGACGCATAGCTCGCCATCGTGAAGCGCAGCGCATCCGTACCGTAGGCAGCAATCCCGTCGGGAAATTCTTTGCGCGTGGCCTTTTCGATGGCGGTCGCCTGCTTCGGATTCATCAGGCCTGTCGTGCGCTTGCCCACCAGCGTGTCGATATCGATGCCGTCGATCAGGTCGATAGGATCAAGCGTATTGCCCTTTGACTTGGACATTTTTTGACCGTGCGCGTCCCGTACCAGACCGTGTACATACACGGTGTCGAAGGGAACCTTGCCAGTGAAATGACAGGTCATCATCACCATCCGTGCGACCCAGAAGAAGATGATGTCGAAGCCGGTCACCAGTACCGACGATGGCAGGAATAGTTTGTAATCAGGCGTTTCCTGTGGCCAGCCGAGCGAGGAGAAGGGCACCAGTGCCGACGAGAACCAGGTATCGAGCACATCGGCGTCACGCATCAGTTGGCCACTGTGCCCTGCCTTCGTGGCCTGCGCCTGCGCGTCAGCTTCGTTACGTGCGACATAAATATGGCCCGCCTC
>CAZXRS010000287.1:0-2725 GCA_964642635.1 uncultured Bifidobacterium sp.
GTATTTCGCCGTAACTAGACTGAGTCCCCCGGTCTGAAAGACATCCTTTCATGCTGCGCCTGATCCTGATCCAGCTGGCAACCACGCTAGTTGCGGCTGCGATTGCGGCATTCATCGGTGGTGTGCACGCCTTTTATTCGGCGTTGTTCGGCGGTTTGTGTTGTGTGGTGCCCAACGGGCTGTTCGCGCTGCGTTTGTATGTCAGCGCAAAGCAACCCGGAACTCTGAGCCCGATGACGTTTTTTTTCGGGGAGTTCACCAAGATTGCGATGACGGTGACGCTGCTAGCGCTAACCGTCTGGTGGTATCGCGACCTGAACTGGCTGGCGTTAATCGCCGCTTTCATCGTCGCGCTGAAAAGTTACATCCTCTTATTGATTAGGCACTGACATGGCATCAGAACTGGCAGCAGAGGGCGCAAGCCACGCGCCGACCGCGTCCGAATATATCGTTCACCATCTGGGTCACCTGCAGACATCCCATCAGCACTCGATCATCGATTTTTCGGTGATCAATCTCGATACTGTGCTGTGGTCCGTCGTTATGGGCGTGCTCGGTCTCTTCCTGATGGTTCGCGCCGCGAAAAAAGCAACCTCCGGCGTACCGGGACGCTTCCAGGCGATGGTTGAGATGGTCGTCGAGATGGTCGAAGATCAGTCCAAGAACATCGTGCATGGCAATCGTACTTTCATTGCCCCATTGGCGCTGACCGTGTTCGTCTGGGTTTTGCTGATGAACTCCATGGACTTCCTTCCGGTCGATCTTTTCTCTGCGATTTTCGGACTGTTCGGCATCGACACCCACTTCCGTGTTGTGCCCACCGCCGACCTGAACGGCACGCTGGGCATGGCGGTTGGTGTGCTGGCGCTCATGCTTTACTACAACGTGAAGATCAAAGGCATCGGCGGATTCATTCACGAATTGTTCTGTGCCCCCTTCGGTTCGCACCCCGCGCTGTGGATCGCCAACCTCGGCCTGAATATCATCGAGTTCGTCGCGAAGACCGTCTCTCTGGGAATGCGACTGTTCGGCAACATGTATGCCGGCGAACTGGTTTTTCTTCTGATTGCATTGCTCGGCTCTACCGCTACCTGGTGGGGATTCGGCATGCATGTGATCGCCGGATCAGTCTGGGCAATCTTCCACATCCTGATCGTGCTGTTACAAGCTTTCATCTTCATGATGCTGACACTGGTGTACATCGGCCAGGCGCATGAAGGCCATTGATTAGAAGTATCGCAGTACCGGTTTGTTTTTTTGATTCTTTGACTTTGACTACTAAGGAGTTTTCATGACTAACGTCGCTTTCGTTGCACTGGCTTGCGGTCTGATCATCGGCCTAGGCGCTATCGGCGCATGTATCGGCATCGGCATCATGGGCGGCAAGTTCATCGAAGCTTCGGCTCGCCAGCCGGAACTGATGAACAGCCTGCAGACCAAGATGTTCCTGCTGGCCGGCCTGATCGACGCTGCGTTCCTGATCGGCGTTGGTATCGCGATGATGTTTGCGTTTGCAAACCCGTTCGCAGGCTAATTCCTGAATTCTCATCGTGCCGGGGCAGTGCCCCGGCGTCTGTCAATTTGAGAAGGAAATTACCGTGAACCTGAACGCAACATTGTTTGCGCAGTTCGTCGTCTTCTTCATCCTTGCGCTGTTCACGATGAAGTTCGTGTGGCCGCCGCTGATGAGTGCGCTGGACGAACGTGCAAAGAGAATTTCGGAAGGTCTGGCTGCTGCTGATAAAGGTCGCCATGAGCTGGCCGTCGCTGAGAAGCGTGTTCAAATTGAACTCGCCCAGGCGCACGAAGAGACCCAGAAGCGCATCGTTGACGCCGAGCGTCGCGCCTCTGAAATCATCGAAGAAGCCAAGCAGCACGCGCACGCAGAAGCCGCAGGTATCGTCGAGGCGGCACGCCACGAAGCGGCCGCTGAATCTATCCGCCTGCGTGATGTTCTGCGCGCTGACGTCGCTGTGTTGGCTGTCAAGGGTGCAGAAAAGATCCTCAAGCGTGAAATCGATGCTAATGCGCATGCCGACCTGCTGAACCAACTGAAAGCCGAACTGTAATCATGGCAGAACTCGCTACGATCGCGCGCCCATACGCAGAAGCGCTGTTCCGCGTCGCGCTACCTTCCGGCCTGAACGAATGGACCGACCTGCTATCTCGCATGGCACAAGTCGCTTCGGTGCCTGAGTTTGCCGACATGGCGTCAGACCCTCGTGTGCCACGTAACGTGGTCAGCGAGACCTTCACCGCCGCTCTAAAAATGCCGATTGGTGAAGAAGCAAAAAACTTCGTCGCCATGCTGGTGGAGAACGCGCGCCTGTCGTTGCTGCCGGAAATTGCACACCAGTTCCGTGAGTTGAAAAACGCACACGAGAGCACGGCCGATGCAGAGATCGTCAGCGCATTTCCCATGAGCGACGCACAGGTGTCCGACCTTGTGTCAGCTCTGCAGAAGAAATTCGGCAGAAAGCTGAACGCAAGCGTGAAGGTCGAGCCAGAGCTCATCGGAGGCGTACGCGTCGTCGTCGGTGACGAAGTGCTGGATTTCTCGGTCAAGAACCGTCTGCAGACGATGCAGAAGACTCTTGTGGCCTGATCAGCGCAGCAAAAATTTTGACATTGAGAGACAAGGCATGAGCCGGTCTCAACCAATCAGGAGCAAACATGCAACTCAACCCGTCTGAAATCAGCGAGCTGATCAAGAGCCGGATTCAGG
>CAZXRS010000288.1:0-2699 GCA_964642635.1 uncultured Bifidobacterium sp.
GCAGAATAACCGGCTGGTCCTTGCCGAGCATGTCGCCGTTCGCGATGCGGAACAGCAGGGAATAGCCGATTTGGCCAGCGGCGCCAGTGACGGCAACGCGCATGGGGGCTTTAGCCATGATGATTCTCCAAAGTAGTCGATTAAATAAGAAAGGCTGTCGGACGCGATGTGTTGGGAGTCCGGAAACTTGCCCGCGAGTTTAGGCTTGGCCCACCACTCTGTCAATCCATCTCTTATATCTTATATAAGACATCTTACTTAACAATTTTCTGGACGTTAAAGGGCGTCTGTGGTGAAATTGCCCGCCATGAGCCAGTCCGTCATCTTGTCGAATATCACCGGTCAGCCCGCCAGCAGCGCCACGGGCGCGGCTTCGCCGACATTTAGCCCGCTGTACCAGCAAATCAAGGCATTGATTCTGCAGAGCCTGCAGTCTGGCGAGTGGAAGCCGGGCGAGCTGATACCGAGTGAAGTCGAACTAGCGGTTCGCTATAAAGTAAGTCAGGGAACCGTAAGGAAAGCCATCGACGAGCTATCGGCAGAGAACCTCGTTGTTCGCCGTCAGGGCAAAGGCACGTTTGTCGCGACCCATCACGAAGCGCGCGTGCAGTTCCGATTCCTGAAGCTGATGCCCGATGCCGGCGACGCACACCAACCCGAAAACCATATTGTCGAAGTCAAGCGACTGCGTGGCCCGGCTGAGGTGACTCGCGTATTGGATATGAAGGCCGGCGACTCGGTGGTTTACATCAAGCGCGTTCAGGTCTTTGACGGCGTGCCAACGATCCTCGAAGAGATCTGGTTGCCAGGATCATTGTTCAAGGGGCTCACCGTAGAGCGTCTGGCCGAGTACAAGGGTCCGATGTATGGCTTGTTCGAGACAGAGTTCGGCACCCAGATGATTCACGCTACCGAAAAGCTGAAGGCGGTGCTAGCTGACGAGGTGGTTGCAGAGCAGCTGCAGGTCGAGGTGGGTGTGCCCGTACTAGGTGTGGAGCGTGTCGCCTATACCTACGGCGAGCGGCCCGTGGAATTGCGCCGTGCAATCTATGTGACAACGCATCACCACTATCACAATGAACTGAGCTAGTGGCGACCGAGAGAAAACTGTTGGGAAACTGACAAAAACGAAATACAAGGCCATTCGGATTTTGGCTTGTTCACACAGATAAAATCCGAAAAAATTGTGTCACTGAACACTGTATCAATTGTTGGAGATGAAGCTTATGCCTGAAACGACCACGCCGAGACGTTTCACCAATATTCACGTCACGCAAATCATTCGCTACCGGCTACCGGCGGCGGGTATCGTCTCCATCCTTCACCGCATCAGCGGCGCGATGATGTTTGTGCTGCTGCCTTTCGTGCTCTACCTGTTCGACAAGTCGATCACGTCTGAGTTTTCCTTCGAATACCTGAAGGGCTATGTCAGCCATCCGCTGGTCAAGCTGGCAGTACTCGCGCTGTGCTGGGGCTATCTGCAACACTTCTGCGCTGGCGTGCGCCACCTGATCATGGACATGCACATCGGTCTTGAAAAGCACGAAGCCGCCAAATCCGCGAAAATCGTTTTGCTTGTCAGCCTGACGCTGACTGCTCTGGTTGCCCTGAAACTGTTTGGAGTGCTCTGACATGGCCAACAATAACATCGGACCCAAGCGCCTGGTCGTCGGAGCGCACTACGGCCTGAAAGACTGGCTCGCACAACGGGTGACTGCCATCGTTATGGCTGTCTTCACCGTCGTCACGCTGCTGCTGTTCCTCGGCGCCTCTGACTTCAGCTACGAAGGCTGGGCCGGGCTGTTCGCGCAGCAGTGGTTCAAGATTCTTGCATTCGTCACCTTCCTGTCGCTGTACTACCACGCCTGGGTTGGCATGCGCGACATCTGGATGGATTACGTGAAGCCGGTCGGCATTCGTCTCGCATTGCAAGTGTTCACCATTCTGTGGCTGGTCGGCTGTGCCGGCTGGACCGTCCAGATTCTTTGGAGAGTGTAATCGTGGCTGCCATCAAATCCTCCGTTCCCCGCCGCCGTTTCGACGCCGTTGTCGTCGGCGCAGGCGGCTCGGGCATGCGCGCATCGCTGCAGCTGGCCGAGGCCGGTCTGAATGTCGCGGTGCTGTCAAAAGTTTTTCCGACCCGTTCGCATACGGTCGCGGCACAAGGTGGTGTCGGCGCGTCGCTCGGCAATATGTCTGAAGACAATTGGTACTGGCATATGTTCGACACCGTTAAAGGTTCGGACTATCTCGGTGATCAGGACGCCATCGAGTTCATGTGCCGTGAAGCCCCCAAGGTTGTGTACGAGCTCGAGCACTTCGGTATGCCATTTGACCGCAACCCCGATGGCACGATTTATCAGCGTCCCTTTGGTGGTCACACGGCGAATTTCGGTGAGAAGCCGGTACAGCGCGCGTGCGCGGCAGCGGACCGTACCGGCCATGCCATGCTGCACACGCTGTATCAGCGCAATGTGCGCGCTAAGACACATTTCTTCGTCGAATGGATGGCGATTGATCTGGTGCGCAACCAGGATGGTGACGTACTCGGTGTCGTTGCTCTCGAAATGGAAACCGGTGACGTGATGGTGCTCGAAGCAAAGACCACCGTCTTTGCTACCGGTGGTGCCGGCCGTATCTGGGCTGCTTCGACCAATGCTTTCATCAATACGGGCGACGGTATGGGCATGGCGGCGCGT
>CAZXRS010000289.1:0-2699 GCA_964642635.1 uncultured Bifidobacterium sp.
CGCTGGAGACCCACTACACGAGGAAGTCGTTGAGTTCCCCCGGCGCCGGGAAGTAGACCCAGCTTTACTTCAGGCAGGGCGATCTGTGCGCCGGTTTTTGCTACGCGGTAGTGACAACCAAGCGCCAGCTCGAGCCCGCCACCCATTGCCAATCCCTCGATGGCCGCCACGACTGGCTTCTGAGCTGTTTCAATTCGGGCTATGACGTTGTGCAGAGAGGGTTCCTGCAGCGCCTTCGGTGTGTTGAATTCGCGGATATCGGCACCGCCCGAGAAACGTTTACTGCTACCTATCAGCACGATCCCGAGAATCGATGGATCGGATAACGCGCGATCTATACCATCCACGATGGCCATGCGTGTCGCAAGACCAAGACCGTTGACAGGCGGATTGTCGACGGTAATGACGGCGATGTCGCCGTGCTCTAGATAATGTGCGGTCATGAGGCGGTTCTAACTATGATGATGGTTCCGTCTACTATACCGCAGCACCCATGTGCTACTTTGTCTTCACCTTCAGTAGCGCGCTGCGCTGTTGGTCTTCGCGATACGCATAGTCGACGCGCCCTCCTGTGACTTTACCTATCACCATCATGTTGGCCGTGATGGCTTCATGGTCCTGAGCGCTGAAAGGCTTTTCATAGCTGGTCACCACACCCTGATAGCGTGACTCCAGATTTTCCAGTGCCTGACGCACCTCATCGCCGTCCGTCGACTTAGCCTGCCGCAGCGCGAGCGCCAACAGGTGCATGCCGTCATAACCTTGCGCGGCGCTCATCGGTGACGGAATCTGGTCAGTTCTAAAATGCCGGCTATACGCGAGCAGGAAACTGTTTTTTGCGGTCGAGCCGGCATCCTGAATGAAGGTTTGCGGCACCAGAGCACCCTCACCGGCGCTACCGGCGGCGTCAATGAAATTTCGCATTGACAGCGTCCAGCTGCCCAGCAACGGCACCCGCCACGAAAGCATACTCATGCCGCGCGCTACTTGCGCTAATTCCGGACCGATTCCCCAGCCAACAATGGCCTGCGCCCCAGCCGAGCGCGCATTGCGCAGCTGGCGCGTCATATCGCTGTCACCAATACGGAAGCGTTGCACAGTCACCATCTCAATGCCTGCACTGCGGACTGCGTCTGTAAACGCAGCCGCGCCACTGTCGCCGTAGGGTGTGTCATCGGCCAGCAGCGCAACGCGGGCAATACCGCGTTTCTTGAGGTCCGCTGCAAGCATCTTGGATTCCAGATCGAGGGTCGGCGATACACGGAAAATATAATTGACCGGGCTCGCTGGCGGCGCATAGCGCCGTGTCAGTGCAGGACCAGTGGATACAGCCACCACCAAAGGAATCTTGGCCTTCTGGTAGACATCAATCGACGCCAGTCCGACGCCGGTGTTCACGATGCCTATGGTGGCCGTCACTTTCATTTTCGTCAGTTCATCCGCGATGCGCGCGCCGTGTTCATTATTGGCCTGATCGTCACGCTCGATGAGCTCGATCGTCTTTCCGCGTATGCCGCCGGTCGCATTGATTTCTTCGACGGCCAGGCGCACGCCGTTGCGCATGCTCTCGCCCATCGGACTTGATCCACCCGTGAAGGGGCCGGTCAGCCCGATGCGCAGTGTCTGCGCCATGGATGACTGCGCGCAGACCAGCGTAAGTATGAGCGCCGCGCTCGATAATGGATGGAGGAAACCCCGCATTCGACTCTCCCGAAGAGTTCAAGGTGGGGGCAGATTGTAGGAAGTTGATCCGCTTTGTCTATCAAAGCGGATCAACTGTGGTGCAGAGCCTACCTTTGGATCGCCAAAAAGCCGATCAAAGCGCATTCATGCCGGAGTCCGGCCTTTGAATCAGGCCGTGGGGAGTTTGTAGTCGCGGTAGGTATCCCGGATACGATTTTTCAGTATCTTCCCGGTGGCGCCCAAAGGCAGCGCATCCGTAAACACCACATCATCCGGTGTCCACCATTTCGCGATTTTGCCTTCATAGAATTTCAGCAGCTCTTCCTTGCTGACGTCCATATCAGGTTTCTTGACCACGACCAGCAAGGGTCGCTCGTCCCATTTCGGATGAGGAATGCCGACACATGCCGCCTGCATGACAGCCGGATGTGAGACGGCGATGTTTTCGAGATCAATCGAACC
The DNA here is from genome assembly GCA_964642635.1 of uncultured Bifidobacterium sp. GTDB lineage: Bacteria > Pseudomonadota > Gammaproteobacteria > Burkholderiales > Burkholderiaceae_D > Pernthalerella. The sequence goes on from CAZXRS010000289.1 coordinate 2,146, forward strand.
GATCCATTCGCCGCCGGACTTGATCACGTCTTTGCTGCGATCAGTGATCTGCATATAGCCTTCATCGTCGATGACGGCAACGTCGCCGGTCGGGAACCAGCCATCCTCAAGAACATCACCCCCCTCGCCGCGGAAGTAGCCGGCCACCACCCAAGGTCCTCTGACGAGCAGGTTGCCGTACGTCTTCCCGTCCCAAGGTAGTTCCTTGCCGTCGTCATCGACGATTTTCATATCCACGCCGTAGATGGCTCGACCCTGCTTTTCCAGCTTCGCCTGCTTCTGCTCATCCGGCAAATGCATATGCTGAGCCATCAATGTACAGGTCGTACCCAGCGGCGACATCTCGGTCATACCCCATGCATGGACGACCTCGACACCATAATCATGACGCAGCGTTTTCATCATCGCTGGCGGGCAGGCGGAGCCGCCAATGACCGTCCGTTTGAAGCTGGAAAACGTCAATTTGTTCTGACCAACATAGGTCAGCAAGCCTAGCCACACGGTCGGCACACCCGCAGAGAAGGTCACCTTTTCCTGCTCAAACAATTCGTAAA
>CAZXRS010000290.1:0-2696 GCA_964642635.1 uncultured Bifidobacterium sp.
CCTTACCAGGTGGGCTGCATGCGCGTCTGCGCCGGCAGTTCGTTATGCATCACTGGAATGAAGTACATACGAGCGAACACGGCAACGCCGGCTACGCTCCAGAAAGCACGCTTGAGTCCGCCCAACAATCCGCCACTAGCCTTGCCCTCGTCCGCGCGCTGCGAGCAATAGAACAGGCGATCGAGATTGGCGTGGAAGGCCGGATGATCCAGATCCAGCAGGATCGGGAACACTTGCTTCGTGATTTCATTACAGATGCGGAATACCTCGAAGTCATACTCCGTAGGTTCGAGACCCATGGCCTGCTTCAATTCCGGACGGGTATGGTCACGCACATACATCGTGGCGTATACCGCGAGCAGGAAGAAACGTATCCACCGCACGTTATGACCCTGCAGACGCTTGGTATTTGCGCGCATGATCAGCGCAAACGACTCGCCGTGACGGAACTCGTCATTGCACCAGCGCTGGAACCAGCGGAAGATCGGATGGAAACGTTTTTCCGGATGTTTTTCGAACTGGCGGAAGATACGGATGTAGCGCGCATAACCGATTTTCTCGGAGAGATAGGTCGCGTACATGATGTACTTCGGCTTGAAGTAAGTGTAGTGCTTGCTGCGTTTCAGGTTACCCAGATCGATACCGAGGCCATAATCCTTCAGCGAAGAATTCAGGAAGCCTGCATGTCGCGACTCGTCGCGCGCCATGTACTCCATCAGCTGCTTGATATCCGGATTGCTGATATTGCGTTTGATTTCGTTGTACAGCACGCAGCCAGAGAACTCCGAGGTCAGTGAACTGACCAGAAAATCCAGAAATTCCTGCTGCAGCTCATGCGACAACTTGCCAAAGAGCTCGCGCGCTTCGTCGGCAAAGGCTGCGTCACGCTGAAAGTGGTCGTGGTTATTGTCGCCCTCGTACTCCGCCATCATCGCATCCCACTCGGCGCGCACTGGCTCGACGTTGATCGCATCCATCGCCGGAAAGTCCGTCGTATAGAAGCGTGGCGAAAAAATGGTATCGGTGACCGCCTTGCGGGCGGCATCTTCGACTGACTTTATTTCATGGCTGGTGTTGTGCATGGAAGCTCTCCTTGCAAAGTTTGTTCAAATTCTTGTGCATCATCGACCGGCGAACGCATCAGGCGCCAGTGCAGTAACAGGTAGCTGGTCCAGAACAAGGCCAGCATGATCTCGATGAAATGGTTCATGCGTGCAGCTCCATCGCTTGCGAGGTATAAAACCCACTGGAAATTTTCTCGGTGCGGCCGACCTGCCATTGCGTCAATCCGCCATGTCCTGCGATCACGTCACGAAGCGCTGTTTCGGATACCGGCTCAATAAACGGTGCGCGATCGCCACGTGGAAACAAACGACCGACTTTGATCATCGCGGCGAGCACCGGATTGCTGGGCGCAAAAGTAAACACGATCGACGTGCCGGTACGCTCGGCCAAGCGTGCGATACCAGCCACCATGTCATGGCGCTCGTAGTGAATCACTGAATCCATCGCGACCACATGATCGAAGTGACCGTGCTCTGCGGCCAGCATATCGCCGGAAGTAAAGGTGATGCGACCACCATGGCTAGATTCGGGGGTGCGATCACGTGCCAGCTGCACCAGCGTAGGAGATAAATCGATCGCGAGCACATCCGCGCCGCGTCGCGCGAGCTCGGTCGCCAGTGCGCCAGTACCGCAACCGGCGTCGAGAATGCGACGTCCACGCAGATCGTCAGGCAGCCAGGAAAGCAAGGTTTCGCGCATGCGGTCGCGGCCGGCACGCACTGTCTTGCGGATGCCGGATACCGGCGCATCCGATGTCAGGCGCGCCCACTGGTCAGCAGCGGTGCGGTCGAAGTATTCTTCGAGACGCGCGCGCTTTTGCGTGTAGCTTGCGTGTTCCATGTCAATCAAATCCCAGCAAGTCAAAAATATCGCGGTCTTTCATCGCATCGCAGTGCAGTGGCTCGGCACCATCCCACAGTCGCTGCGCGAGCTTCAGATATTCCTGCTGGACCGCGAGTACTTCGGGCGTTTCATCCATCTCAAATAGCGTCGCTTTTCTCAAGCGGCTTTGGCGAATCACGTCCAGCGATGGAATGCGCGCCATGGTCTTCAGACCCGTACGATCATTAAATTTATCGATCTGGTCCGTTTCGTCCGAACGGTTTGCAATAACGCCACCGAGCCGCACGTTGTAGTTCTTTGCCTTCGCACCGATGGCCTGCACAATACGGTTCATGGCGAAGATCGAATCGAAGTCGTTGGCAGTGACGATCAGTGCACGATCAGCGTGTTGCAGCGGTGCCGCGAAGCCACCACACACCACATCGCCGAGCACGTCAAAAATGACGACGTCGGTGTCGTCCAGAAGATGGTGCTCTTTCAGCAGCTTCACCGTCTGCCCCACCACATAACCACCGCAGCCGGTACCGGCCGGTGGTCCGCCCGCTTCAACACACATCACACCCGCATAGCCTTCGAAGACAAAATCTTCGACGCGCAATTCCTCGCTATGAAAATCCACGGATTCGAGTACATCGATCACCGTCGGCATCAGCTTTTTGGTGAGCGTGAAAGTGGAGTCATGTTTAGGATCGCAGCCGATCTGCAGCACACGCTTACCCAGCTTGGCGAAGGCAACGGACAAATTCGACGAGGTCGTGCTCTTGCCGATGCCGCCCTTGCCATAGATG
>CAZXRS010000291.1:0-2687 GCA_964642635.1 uncultured Bifidobacterium sp.
GCTGATGTACAAAAAGATCGGCCAGCATCCGGGCACGCGCAAGCTGTACGCCGACAAGCTCGCCATGCAAGGCACGATCGAGGCTAACGGTGGCGACCAGATGGTGGCGGAGTTCCGTGACGCGATGGATGCAGGCCGTCACACCGTTGATCCGGTGATCTCGAATTTTAAAAACAAGTACGCGGTCGACTGGCTGCCTTTCCTGAACCGCAAATGGACTGATGCTGCCGATACCGCTGTTCCGGCCGCAGAGCTCAAGCGCCTTTCCGAGCGGCTCACCGCGGTGCCAGAGAAATTCAAGCCACATCCGCTGGTTGAAAAAGTGCTGGCCGATCGCGCTGCGATGGGCCGGGGTGAGGTGAATCTCGATTGGGGTATGGGCGAGCATCTTGCGTTTGCATCGCTGGTGTCGTCCGGTTATGCGGTGCGCATCACCGGTCAGGACGCCGGTCGTGGCACCTTTACACACCGGCATGCTGTGCTGCATGACCAGAACCGCGAGAAGTGGGATGCGGGCACCTATATCCCGCTGCAGCATGTATCCGAACAGCAGGCGCCATTCACGGTGATTGACTCGGTGCTGTCAGAAGAAGCTGTGCTGGGTTTTGAGTACGGCTATTCGACGGCAGAGCCCAACACGCTGACCATCTGGGAGGCGCAGTTCGGCGACTTTGTTAACGGCGCGCAGGTCGTGATCGACCAGTTCATTAGCTCCGGCGAAGTGAAGTGGGGCCGAGCATCGGGTCTGGTGATGATGCTGCCGCATGGTTACGAAGGGCAGGGGCCGGAGCACTCCTCGGCGCGCGTTGAGCGCTTCCTGCAGCTATCCGCTGATAACAATATGCAGGTGGTTCAGCCGACTACGGCCGCGCAGATTTTCCATTTGCTGCGCCGTCAAATGATCCGACTGTTCCGCAAGCCACTGGTGATTTTCACGCCGAAGTCGCTGCTGCGTAACAAGGATGCGGGCTCGCCGTTGTCCGATCTGGTCAAGGGTTCGTTCCAGACCGTCATCGGCGAGGTCGATACCAAGATCGATGCGAAGAAGGTCAAGCGCGTGATCGCGTGCTCGGGTAAGGTGTACTACGACCTCGTCAATGCGCGCAAGGAACGTAATGCGAACGACATCGCAATCATCCGTGTGGAGCAGTTGTATCCGTTCCCGCATAAGGCATTTGCGACCGAGTTGGCGAAATTCCCGAACTTCAGCGAACTGGTCTGGGCTCAAGATGAGCCGCAGAACCAAGGCGCGTGGTTCCAGATTCAGCACAACATTTTCGAAAACCTCGCAGACGGTCAGAAGCTGGCCTATGCGGGACGTCCTGCTTCCGCATCACCGGCTGTCGGTTATTACGACAAGCACTATGCGCAGCAAAAGGCGTTAATCGATACCGCGTTCTCGAAGCTCAAAGGCTTCGTCCTGACTAAATAATGACCCGGCATGGCGCTGGAAGCCGGCGCCATGCACGACAACACCCGAAACGGAGAATGTGATGGCAATTCTTGAAGTCCAGGTACCGCAGCTGTCGGAGTCCGTCGCAGAAGCGACGCTCTTGCAATGGCACAAAAAAGTCGGCGAGGCCGTGGCCCGCGATGAAAACCTGATTGATATTGAAACCGATAAGGTTGTCTTGGAACTGCCCGCGCCTGCGCAGGGCGTGATCGTCGAGATCCTCAAGGCTGACGGCAGCACTGTCGTCGCGGGCGAGGTCATCGCGAAGATTGATACCGAAGCGACGGCATCGGCATCTGCACCTGCAGCCGCTGCACCAGCACCGGCTAAAGCCCCTGCAGCAGCCCCCGCAGCCGCGCCCGCCGCATCTGGCGGTGCGATTGCGATGCCAGCCGCTGCAAAGATGCTGGCTGAGAACAATATGGGCGCGTCATCTGTCGCCGGTACAGGTAAGGATGGCCGCGTGACTAAGGGCGATGTGATCAATGCGTTGTCGCAGCCGAAGCCGGCGGCGGCCGCTCCTGCTGCCGCGCGCCCCTCGCTACCTGCCGTGCCGGCACCGGTCGGCATCGATCTGGGCGATCGTCCGGAGCAACGTGTGCCAATGAGCCGGCTACGCGCGCGCGTCGCCGAGCGTCTGCTGGAGTCGCAAGCAACCAATGCGATTCTGACGACCTTCAACGAGGTCAACATGCAGCCGGTCATGGACCTGCGCAACAAGTACAAAGACAAGTTCGAGAAAGAGCACGGCGTGAAGATGGGCTTCATGTCCTTCTTTGTGAAAGCTGCCGTTGCCGCGCTGAAGAAATATCCGATTCTGAATGCCTCGGTTGATGGTAATGACATCGTTTATCACGGCTACTTCGATATTGGTATTGCGGTAGGCTCGCCACGTGGTCTCGTCGTGCCTATCCTGCGCAACGTAGATCAGATGTCGATTGCCGATATCGAAAAGAAAATCGGTGAATTCGGCGCGAAAGCCAAGGACGGCAAGCTGACGCTGGACGAACTCACTGGCGGTACCTTCTCGATTTCCAATGGTGGTGTGTTTGGCTCGATGCTATCGACTCCGATCATCAACCCACCGCAGTCGGCGATCCTCGGCGTGCATGCGACCAAGGAACGCGCAGTGGTCGAGAATGGTCAGATCGTGATCCGTCCGATGAACTATCTCGCTATGTCGTATGACCATCGCATCTTCGATGGCCGCGAAGCGGTGCTGGGTCTGGTGGCG
>CAZXRS010000292.1:0-2686 GCA_964642635.1 uncultured Bifidobacterium sp.
GTTACCGTCGGCGGTACCGTATCCGGCACTTCCACCGTCACCACAAACTGGTTGTTCGAGCCGTCAACACGGAACTTGTTATCGAGGTTGATACCGATGGTATTACCCTTCAGGACGGCCGCCTGCGAGGTGATGCCGCGTAGCGGCGTACCTGACGTGGCCACTGCGGCCGGCGTATCGCCGCGCTGCAAACCAAACAGCTGGTTCGCCATCGCCGATGCCTTCGATATTTCGATACTCGATGTGTCACCGGTCGTACCAGAACTGATCGTGAAGCGGTTATTGACCTCATCAAACTTGACTTCAACGCCAAAGCGGCGCTCAGATTCACTCAGGATGTATCCGCCGTTCGGCAGTACGGCCGCGCCCCAGCTACCGGTGCTGCCATCAACAGCCGATTCTGTGCTGGTCAGGCCGAACAGTTCGTTATTGGCGGTGTTCGCCGAACGGATAGTGATCTTGGTATTTTCAGCGGTATTGAAGGTAAAGCTCTGACGTACCGGATCGTATCCAACCTTAACGGCGACCGGGAAGTCAGTCTGCTTGTCGACTTCGGCCTGAACTGCCTTGATAGCGTCGGCCAGTTTCACCTTTGACAAATCAGCGATGTCATAACGCCCCTCGGTCAGCGAGATGGTGCGCTCAACACCGCCCACTTTCAGACGGAACAGGTTAGCCGTGGTGTCCGTGGCCGAGGGTTTCATCGTGGTGAGATCAAAATAGCGCTCGTCACCATAGGCCTTGTTAATCGCATTGGTCATTTCACGAGCGATTTCAACGCCCGTGAAATTCTTGCCTGGCTCAAGTTCATTCAGATAGCTCAGGTCGATGGTGACGGGATCCGCCGAACCATCCACGCGCATATCAAACACAATGCCGCCTGGATTGGCATCTACACCGAGTTGCTTCGATGTCAGCGATGCATCCGATGCTACCGTCACGCCCTGGCCCAGAACACTCACGGTCAGCACCGAGCTGCCATCTGCTCTCGGTGAAATCGTGGCGCTGTACAGCCCATCGGTATCGGCGTTGATCTCATCCCTCAGATCATTCAGTGTGTTACCGGCGTAAGTCTTCGCACCATAATCCACCGATGTTGAAGGCAGATTCAGGGTGAACGGCTTGCCGCTCATGTAGGGAACATTGAAGCTGATTGCCTTGGTGGTTTGGGCGCTTGCCGGCACGAAGTAGGCGCTGTTATTGAACGTAGTCGCCATAGAAAATTCGGGAATGCTGGGTGCCGTCGCGCTATCTTTCGGCAGGAGCACCATGGTGCCATCATGCGTAATGCTGGCCTGATAGGTCAGGTTACTGTTGTCATTAATCGACTGGGCGAGCGCATCAAGGCTACCCGCCGAGTTCGTCTCATCTACATACGAGAGTTTGTAATTCGCGTCGATCTCGGTAGAACGACCCGCAACGACAGCGAGTGCCAGTTGCGTGACGATCGTCTTGGTCGAATCAAGCGGGTCTGTACCAGTCACGCTGCCTGCTGTGGAGTATTTTCCTACAGCGTCGATGGCTGCCCGCAATGCGGTCATGTCGGCACCGGTATAGGTGTCCGAACCAATCTTCAGCATGTAGTTTTCGGCTGGCTTGCCCGCCACATTGGTCGCCGCATCAAACGTAGCCGATAGGATCTTGGTCAGCGGATTCGCATCAACTTTGACTGGAGTCGCGGTCGATGCGTTACTGCTCATCGCGTAGGAATCGATCGATGTCACTGTTCCGCCACTGAGCACAGCAACCGTCAGCTTGCCGCCTGAAATCGATGCCTTGTATTTTTGAACGGCAGGAGCGGTCGGATTGTTAATCGCATCGACCAAGCTACTCAGCGTAGCGCCCGTATACACATCACCTGCAGGTGCGACTCCGTTCAGAGTCACAGAAAAATCGCTGGAACCAATCTCCGGCGTGAATTCAACCTGAGGTGTAGTGGTAGTCGTTGCCGTCGGTGCCAGATTCGCACGGGTATTCAAGGTATAGACATCGGCATTGGTCACCGGTTTGTAGACGGCACCCTGGGTCGGATTCGCTGCAATCAGCTCTTCCGTCTTGGCCGGGAAATCAATGCCATTCTTCCACTCGCTGGTCAGCGTGTTACCCAGATTGCCGTTTTTGACGGTTGCTGGCTCGGAGGCGATCGGGTTCTTCAGATCATCCAGGTTAAACAGCTTCGTCACACCACGCGCGATATCCTGCGGCGGAATCGCGCTCTCATTACGCACTTCCCCGTACTTGTTGACGTATTGCTTCTCGCTGGTTTTCTTGTCGGTCGACTGAATCAGCAATTCCTGCAGCTTGGTGTCGCCGATGTAGGCATAGGTCTGCCACTTGTTCGTAGGATCTGCGGTAGTCGCCGTCTGTGTCTTGCGATAGTAAACCGTCGCCAGATAACCGTTACCACCGGCGTCATACACGGTGACAGCGGTGGTCTTGTTGTAAGTCGTCGGATCGTTGCGGTCGAACGGCAGCGTCGGCACCTTCGCATCGGCGGGCAGGTTCAGACCGAGTTGCACGGCGGTCGTGGTCTTTGCATCGCCAGTCGTTTTACGCGGGATCATCAGCTTGGACAAGTTGTCCATATCCGCTTTGCCGGACGAGTCAACCGACGCTGCGATCAGTGCCTGACCCGCGGCGTTCACCACGTTGTACGAGTCGTTCAGCATGAACGTACCGTTACGCG
>CAZXRS010000293.1:0-2677 GCA_964642635.1 uncultured Bifidobacterium sp.
TTCAACCTGTTTTTCGAGAATTCCACCCGTACTCGCACCACCTTTGAAATTGCTTCGAAGCGTCTGTCGGCGGATGTCATTAACCTGAATATCTCGGCCTCATCGACAGCGAAGGGCGAGTCCTTGCTGGACACGATCGACAATCTGTCAGCCATGCACGCCGACATGTTCGTCGTGCGGCATTCCCAGTCCGGCGCGCCGTATCTCATTGCGAAGCATCTGACCGAGACCAAGCAAGACCATGTGCATGTCGTGAACGCCGGAGATGGCCGCCATGCGCATCCGACGCAGGGTTTGCTCGATATGTACACAATCCGCCACTACAAAAAAGATTTCAGCAATCTGACGGTGGCGATTGTGGGCGACATTCTGCATAGTCGCGTCGCACGTTCGGATATTCACGGACTGACGACGCTCGGTGTGCCCGAGGTACGTGCGATTGGTCCGCGCACCTTGCTCCCGGGCGGGTTGGAGCAGATGGGTGTGCGCGTATTCACCGATATGAATGAAGGCCTGCGTGGCGTCGATGTAATCATCATGCTGCGTCTGCAGAACGAGCGCATGACCGGCGCGCTGCTGCCATCTGCTCAGGAGTATTTCAAGAGTTACGGCTTGACGCCTGAGCGTCTCGCGCTGGCCAAACCTGATGCGATCGTGATGCACCCGGGTCCGATGAACCGTGGCGTGGAGATCGATTCAGCGGTGGCCGATGGTGCGCAGGCTGTGATACTGCCGCAGGTGACCTTCGGTATCGCCGTGCGCATGGCAGTCATGAGCATGCTGGCAGCGGCATGACGGGCGGGACCAGAACAAGATGACTATTCAGATTAAAAATGGCCGCGTGATCGATCCGGCAAACAAGATCGATGCAGTGCTCGATGTGTATGTTGCCCACGGCAAGATCGCCGCGATTGGCAGCAAGCCATCCGGTTTTGAAGCGAAGCAGGTGATCGATGCGACCGGACTCGTGGTCGCACCGGGGCTGGTCGATCTCTCTGCGCGTCTGCGCGAACCGGGCTATGAATACAAGGCCACGCTAGAGTCCGAACTGGATGCTGCGATCGCAGGCGGTGTGACCAGCTTGCTTTGTCCGCCCGATACCGATCCGGTACTTGATGAGCCGGGTCTGGTCGAAATGCTGGTGCATCGCGCGCGATTACTGAATCAGTCCCATGTCTATCCGCTGGGTGCTTTAACGGTGGGGCTCAAAGGAAAAGAGCTGACCGAGATGGCCGAGCTGACGGAGGCCGGTTGTGTCGGTTTCTCGCAAGCCGAAGAAACCATACAGGACAGCACCGTGATACTGCGCGCGATGCAGTATGCGAAGACCTTCGGTTTTACGGTTTGGCTGCGTCCCCAGGATCCGCATCTCGGTAAGGGCGGTGTTGCGCATAGTGGTCCGCTGGCATCCAGACTAGGCTTGTCCGGCGTCCCCGTGATCAGCGAAACGATTGCCTTGCATACGATTTTCGAGCTGATGCGCACCACCGGCGCGCGCGTGCACCTGTGCCGTATTTCTTCAGCAGAGGGCATCGCACTGATACGTGCGGCACGCGCCGAAGGTCTGCCGGTGACTTGTGACGTGGGTGCGCATCATGTGCATTTGACTGATCACGACATCGGATTCTTCGATCCGAATGCGCGACTGACGCCGCCGCTGCGTAGTCAGCGTGACCGCGACGCCATCCGCGCAGGTCTGCTTGATGGCACCATCGATGCGATCTGCTCCGACCATACGCCGCTCGATGATGAAGAGAAGTTGCTGCCCTTCGGCGAAGCATCACCGGGCGCTACCGGCCTTGAATTGCTGCTGTCGCTGGCGATTAAGTGGGCGCAAGAGGCGACTCCGGAGAAGGATGGTATCGCCACCGCGATAGCGCGCGTCAGCTGCGACGCGGCACGAATCGCCGGTGTGAATGCGGGCACGCTGAAGATCGGTAGCGTTGCTGATATTTGCGTGTTCGATGCTGACGCGCGCTGGAAAGTGGAAGCGGCTGCACTACGCAGTCAGGGGCGTCACACGCCATTCCTCGGTTATGAATTACCTGCGCAGGTCCGGCACACCATTGTGTCTGGCCGTCTCGCGTTTAGCCGCTGACGATGCCAGTACTCGGATTGGCGCGATTGGCTGTGCATCTGCTGGTTGGCCTGCTGAAGGTGGCGCTGCTGTTTCCTTTTCTTGCGTCCGACGCGCGAGGAAGACGTGTGCAGCGCTGGTCTCGTCAGCTGGTTGGCATCTGTGGCGTGAAGATGCGTTTCGACTATGCGCTACAGCCGCAAGCAGCATCACCGGCGCTGATCATTTGTAATCACATCTCTTGGCTTGATATCTTCGTGATCAACACGCTGCATCCGTGTCGCTTTGTCGCGAAGTCTGATATTCGTAGCTGGCCTCTGATCGGCTGGCTGTGTGAGCACACTGGCACGATTTTCATAGCGCGTGGTAAGGCTCGCGATGTGCGACGTATCTATGAAGGGCTAGTCAAGAGTATTCACGAAGGTGAGCGTGTTGCCTTCTTCCCTGAGGGTACGACCGCGCCGCAAGGGACGGTACTGCCTTTCCATGCGAATCTCTTCGAAGCAGCGATCGAGGCGGAAGTGCCGGTACAGCCGTATGCGATTCGCTATGTGGATGCCGATGGCCGGTTGCACCGCGCGGCTGATTTCATCGGTGAGA
>CAZXRS010000294.1:0-2649 GCA_964642635.1 uncultured Bifidobacterium sp.
CAAGATAGACGCGGTTCACATCCGTGATCTCCAGCTCGCCACGAGCCGAGGGTTTGATCGATGCGGCAATGTCGCAGACCTGGGTGTCATAGAAATACAAACCTGTGACGGCATAATTAGATTTCGGCTTCGCTGGCTTTTCTTCAATGCTGATCGCACGCCGCTCCGCATCGAATGCGACCACACCATAGCGCTCGGGATCGGTAACGTGATACGCAAATACGGTCGAACCTTGCTCGCGACTATTTGCCGCATTGAGCTTAGGATCAAGATCATGGCCGTAGTACAGGTTATCGCCCAAAATCAATGCGGACGGATGATTGCCGACGAAGTCGCGGCCGATGATGAAGGCTTGTGCCAGTCCGTCCGGCGATGGCTGTACCGCGTAGCGGATGTTGATACCCCACTGACTGCCATCACCCAGCAACTGCTCGAAACGCGGTGTGTCCTGTGGCGTTGAAATCAACAAAATATCGCGCATACCCGCCAGCATCAGCGTGGTCAGCGGGTAGTAAATCATGGGCTTGTCGTACACCGGCAGCAGCTGCTTGGAAACCGCTATTGTTGCCGGATACAGTCGAGTGCCGGAACCGCCGGCCAGAATGATGCCGCGACGGTTCATGCTGCGGCTCCTTTGCGTTGTTCATAGTTCTTGGTGACCCATTGCTGGTACTCGCCGGACTGCACCTTGCGCACCCAGTCCTGATGATCGAGATACCACTGCACAGTCTTCTTCATGCCTGTCTCGAATGTTTCGGCCGGACGCCAGCCAAGTTCACGCTCGATCTTGCGCGCGTCGATCGCATAGCGCCGGTCGTGGCCAGGGCGGTCGGTGACGAACTGAATTTGCTTGCGATAAGACTGTGCGGCGGACTTCAGCTCATCGAGCAGATCGCAGAGCGTATGGACGACATCGAGGTTCGCCTTCTCATTCCAGCCGCCGATGTTATAGGTCTCACCAAGACGGCCTGCGGCCAGCACGCAACGCAGTGCTGCACAATGATCACCAACATATAACCAGTCACGTACTTGCTGGCCATCGCCATACACCGGCAGCGGCTTGCCGGCGAGCGCATTGGCGATCATCAGCGGAATCAATTTCTCCGGGAATTGCAGCGGTCCGTAATTATTCGAGCAATTACCTGTCAGCACAGGCAGGCCATAGGTGTGATGCCAGGCGCGCACCAGATGATCGCTGGCCGCCTTGGACGCCGAGTAAGGACTGTTTGGGGCGTAAGGCGTGGTCTCTGAAAATGCCGGATCGGTCGGCGAGAGCGTACCGAACACTTCGTCGGTGGAGACATGCAGAAAGCGGAAGGCCGCCTTAGACGGCTCATTCAGCGTGCTCAGATAAGCGCGTGTCGCCTCAAGCAGATTGAAGGTGCCATCGACATTGGTACGGATGAAATCGCCCGGGCCATGAATGGAGCGATCGACATGGCTTTCGGCCGCAAAATGCACGACTGCGCGCGGCTGATATTTTTCCAGCAGCGAGGACACCAGCGCGCGATCACCAATATCACCGTGCACGAACACATGCCGGTCATTGCCCTCCAGTGACGCAAGATTGTCCGGATTACCGGCGTAGGTCAGCTTGTCGAGATTAATAACAGGCTCGTCACTGGCCGCAAGCCAGTCGAGTACGAAATTGGCACCAATGAAGCCGGCACCGCCGGTAACGAGTATCATGCGAATCCTTGCAAGTTCGGTAATGCTTTATGTAGAAAAACTCCTGCATTTTACGCGACTGGATGCGCTTTAACCCAAAATCAGAACAATGGCTGTAACAGATTTTCCCAGGCAAATGGACACTTTCGCGATCGGTGACTTGCAAGGCTGTGCAGCGGATCTCGACCGCCTTGTAGATCGTATCGACGCCCTTTCACCAGGCGCGTCGCTAGTCTTCGTCGGCGATCTGGTCAACCGTGGCCCCGAGTCGCTGCGCACCTTACGAACGGTCAAGGGCATGGGCGACCGCGCGCGCACCGTGCTGGGCAATCATGATCTGCACCTGCTGGCGGTATGGCAGGGCGTTCGTAATCCGGGACGCAGTGACACCATCAACGAGATCCTGAGCGCACCGGATTGCGATGAGCTGCTGGACTGGTTGCGCCGGCAGCCGCTAGCGTTGACGGCCGAGGGCCATCTCGTTGTTCATGCGGGTGTATTACCGCAGTGGACTGCGACACAAGTACTGGCGCTATCGGCAGAAGTCGAAGCAAAGCTGCGGAGCGCTGACTGGTCATCGTTCATGACAGCGATGTACGGCAATGAGCCCGCGCACTGGAGCGAATCACTGCAAGGCACAGATCGGCTGCGTTGCATCGTGAACGCACTGACGCGGCTGCGATTCTGTAGCCCGGAGGGTGACATGGAATTCGCAAGCAAAGAAGGCTTAGACAAAGCGCCGGCCGGCTATCTGCCCTGGTTTGATGTGCCGGGGCGACGTACGGCAGAGGTTCCGGTGATCTTCGGGCACTGGTCAACGCTGGGCGTCATTCAGCGCGAGTATCTGATCGGACTGGATAGCGGCTGCGTGTGGGGCGGCAAGCTCAGCGCAATGCGTCTGTCAGACCGGCAGTTGATTCAGGTGGATTGCGCACAGCATCAGACACCGAGCTGCTGATACTACACACTCCTCAGGCATCG
>CAZXRS010000295.1:0-2646 GCA_964642635.1 uncultured Bifidobacterium sp.
ATGACGACCCATCCGGTCGAGTTCGACATGTACTACTCGCTGAAATCTCGGCGACACAGTCGGAAAAGGGCGGCGCAAGCTGCCCTTTTTTTATCGACAGTGTTGTTTTTGTGATAATCATGCTTTGCGTCTTTCTGCTATAAGAATGGCATCGTTGTTCCTTCGAGACTCTGACCTGCCATGAGGAAATCTGCTGTCTTCTGTCTGTTGTGCCTGCCGATCCTGAGCACCGCCGCGCAAGGCGTCTATGTCTGCATCCAGCCTAACGGCGTACGGGAGTACCGAAACACCGGCGATGTAAGAAGTTGTCGCAAGCTCGATAGCGAGTCGCTATCGTCTATTCCTGCGCCCGCATCGGTGACGCAAGCCAAGGCCGATCCCTCCTTCCCGCGCATCGACAGTCAGACGCAGAAGCGGCGCGATCAAGACAGGCTGCAGATACTCAGCGATGAAATCCGGGCCGAGGAGGCAAAGCTGACCGAACTCAAGAAGGACTACCAGAATGGCGAGCCCGAGAGGCTTGGCAGCGAGCGGAACTATGCCAAGTATCAGGAGCGGGTAGGAGCGATGAAAGATGAGATAGCGCGTACCGAAAAAAATATTGAAGCACTGAAGCGGGAGATTGGTACCTTAAAATAAGGTCTTTCCGCCCGCACACCCAAGGGTCGCGCTGCGGCCCTTTCTCTTTTCTGGTTGCCGTGAACATTCTTTCTACCTCGCTCGGCGGGCTTGACCTGCTGGCTTCTGCCGTACTGATCCTCGATACCGAGGGGCGCATTGCCTACGCTAATGCAGCCGCCGAGAGTCTTCTGGAGAGCTCGTTCAAAGTACTGCATCAGCAGCGATTAGCCGATTTATTCATCAATGGTGGCAAGCTGGCGCAGATCTTTGATCAGGCGCGCCAGCGCCAGTTCGATGAGAAGCGCGAGGATCTGGTACTCGAGCGACCGGGCCGTATCCCGCTGCAGGTGAACATGACCGTCACGCCGCTTGATGATCCAGATAATCCCGTATTGATTGAATTGCGCGAAAACGTACAGCAGCTGAAGCTTGACCGTGAGGAGCGACTGTTCGACCAGTCTCAGGCGAACAAGGAGCTGATCCGTAATCTGGCCCATGAAATCAAGAATCCGCTGGGTGGCATACGTGGTGCGGCGCAATTACTCGAGCTCGAATTGCCGGGGCAGGGTCTCAAAGACCTGCGCGAATACACGCAAGTCATCATCAAGGAGTCTGATCGGTTGCAGACGCTGGTGGATCGACTACTGGCGCCGCATCGCCGACCCCAGATCGTCGGGGACGTCAACATTCACGAAGTATTTGAGCGCGTGCGTAGCCTGATCATGGCCGAATTCCCGCAGGGCCTGAAGATCATTCGCGACTACGACTTGTCGTTACCGGATTTTCGGGGCGATAAAGAGCAGTTGATTCAGGCTGTGCTGAACATTGCCCACAACGCTGTTCAGGCGCTCGCGCCGCGCATCGCCAAGGGCGATGCTGAACTGATATTGCGCAGCCGGATCGCTCGCTCCATCACCCTGGCGAAGGTACGTTATCGGCTGGCACTGGACTTGCATATCATCGATAACGGTCCGGGGATACCGGCTGAGTTGAAGGACAAGATTTTCTACCCGCTTGTCTCCGGTAGGGAGGGCGGCAGCGGTCTAGGGCTGACTCTGGCTCAAACCTTCATCCAGCAGCATTCGGGAGTTGTCGAATGTGAAAGTCGTCCCGGATGTACGGATTTCCGTATCCTGATCGCGCTACCCTGACGCCTTGGCCTGCCATCGCGCACCGTAGTGATGCATGCAGGCGGTGGTAATGCGCACCTGTTTGGTGCCGAGACATGGAAATGCTGGGACCAAAGAACACACATGAAACCGATCTGGATTGTTGACGACGACGAATCAATACGCTGGGTGCTGGAGAAGGCGCTCGCACGCGAGAACCTGACCACCCGCAGCTTCTCGAACGCGAGTGACGTAATGGTCGCGCTACAGAGCGGCACGCCGCAGGTGCTGGTGTCAGATATCCGGATGCCGGGAGAGTCGGGCCTCGAGCTGCTGCAATCGGTCAAGCAGCAGCATCCGGGTTTGCCGGTAATCGTCATGACGGCGTTTTCCGATCTGGACTCTGCAGTGGCAGCGTTTCAGGGAGGCGCGTTTGAGTATCTCGCTAAGCCTTTTGATCTCGACAAGGCCGTCGAGCTGATCCGACGCGCGCTCGAAGAGAGTCTGCGCGAATCTGGAAGCGAGTTGGCAACGGCTGACAATCCGGAGATTCTCGGTTCCGCTGCGGCCATGCAGGACGTGTTTCGTGCGATTGGTAGACTGTCGCAGTCGAACGTGACCGTACTCATCACAGGCGAATCGGGCACGGGCAAGGAGTTGGTTGCGCGTGCCTTGCACAAGCATAGTCCGCGCTCATCGCAACCGTTCATTGCCCTCAATACCGCCGCCATACCCAAAGACTTGCTTGAGTCCGAGTTGTTCGGCCATGAGCGAGGCGCGTTTACCGGTGCACAGGCCATGCGGCGAGGCCGCTTCGAGCAGGCTGAGGGCGGCACGCTGTTTCTCGACGAGATCGGCGACATGCCCTTCGACTTGCAGACACGACTGCTGCGGGTACTGTCCGATGGACATTTTT
>CAZXRS010000296.1:0-2635 GCA_964642635.1 uncultured Bifidobacterium sp.
CGGAGTACAAGGATTCGAACCTTGGACCCCCTGCTCCCAAAGCAGGTGCGCTACCGGGCTGCGCCACACTCCGAATAGGGGAATTATAACCGATAGACCGTCAGACCGGCCACTGCTGTTGCAACTCCGGTCATGAGGGTAGACAAGCCACCAAACGCTCGGCCAAGGATTGCGCGAGCGATGCGTCGCGTGCCTCAACCATCACCCGCAGCAACGGCTCGGTACCTGACGGGCGGATGAGCACTCGTCCGTGTTGACCGAGTTCGGCCTCTGCCCGCTCTTTGGCCGACAACAGCTCCCGGCTCGCCTGCCAGTCGAACCCGGGGCGGATGCGGACGTTGAGCAAGGTCTGCGGCCACAGCTGCATACCGCGGGTGACATCAGCCAATGAGCCGCCCGCGCGGCGAAGCGCTGACAGTACCTGCAACGCGGAGACTATGCCGTCACCTGTGGTGTGCTTGTCGAGGAACAGCATATGGCCCGACCCCTCGCCACCCACTTGCCAGCCGCGCTCATGCAGCATCTCCAGGACATAGCGATCACCCACCTTGGCTCGTGCGAAACCGACGCCCATCTCGCGCAATGCGGACTCCACCGCCATGTTGGTCATCAGCGTGCCGACGGCGCCGGCGATATCGCCGTTCTGCTGACGGTCCTTCACCATCACATAGAGCAATTCGTCGCCGTTGTACACGCGACCACTGGCGTCAACCATCATCAGACGGTCTGCATCGCCATCCAACGCAATACCGGCATCGGCCCGGTGCTCGGTGACAGCGCGCGACAGCGCGTCAGTCTGCGTCGCACCAAAGCCGTCATTGATGTTCATACCGTTAGGCTGGTTACCAATCGCTACCACTTCAGCACCCAGTTCATGAAAAACATCCGGCGCAATGTGATACGCAGCGCCGTGGGCGCAATCGACAACTAGTTTTAGCCCGCGCAGATCAAGCTCGTTCGGGAACGTACTCTTACAAAATTCGATGTAACGGCCGCGAGCATCATCAAGACGCTTCGCCTTGCCAAGCTTGTCGGAGCTCACGCAACTCATGGGTTCGGCGATCGCGGCCTCGATCGCACCCTCAACCGCATCGGGCAGCTTGTTACCGGACGCCGAGAAAAACTTGATGCCGTTATCGTGGTACGGATTATGAGAGGCAGATATCACCACACCAGCCGACAGACGCAGCGCGCGCGTCAGGTAAGCGACTGCAGGCGTAGGCATCGGGCCGGCCAGCATCACGTCGACACCGGCAGCAGAGAAACCCGCCTCCAGAGAGGCCTCCAGCATGTATCCGGAGATACGTGTGTCTTTGCCGATCAAGACGGTGGGTCGCCCGCCGGCTGCTGCCTCATGCGCCAGTACCTTGCCGGCGGCAAAACCGAGGCGCATCACAAAATCTGGCGTGATGGGTTCCTCGCCTACATGACCACGGATGCCGTCGGTGCCGAAGTATTTGCGTCCCATGTCTCTCCGCTGCAAAGTCTATGTTGTAGTTATCTGGCGCGCCGCGCGGCGTCCCACACCTTCAATGCGTCCACCGTCTCAGCCACATCGTGTACGCGAATGATACGCGCGCCGCGCTCGGCGGCGACCAGTGCTGCACCGACACTGCCGGCCATACGCTGCTCGACCGGTTTGCCGGTAAGGTGGCCAATTGTGCTCTTGCGCGACAGCCCCGCCAGTAGCGGCAGGCCCAGGTCGTTCTGCAACTCATTCTGCCAGGCCAGCAGCTTCAGATTGTGCTGCACAGTTTTACCGAAACCGTAGCCGGGATCGATACAGATACGATCTCGCGTGATACCGGCAGCCTCGGCCTCTGTTACTTGAGCACTCAGAAATTCGCGCACCTCGGAAAGCACATCATCGTAGTGCGGCGACTGCTGCATGCTCTGCGGCTGCCCCTGCATGTGCATGATACAGATCGCGCAATCGCTATCGCTGACCGCCGCCAAGCTGGCCGGGTCACGAAAGCCTTCAATGTCATTGATCATATCGGCGCCAGCCATCAGCGCCTCGCGCATCACCAGCGCACGCCGCGTGTCGACAGATAGCGGTTTGCCACAGTCACGCAAGGCATAGATCACCGGCATCACACGTTGCAACTCTTCCTCCGGCGATACAGGCGGCGCACCGGGCCGGGTCGATTCCCCGCCGATATCAATCACATCAACGCCATCGGCAATCATTTGTTCGGCGTGCGAAATCGCCAGTTCGAGCGCATTGAATTGACCACCATCCGAAAATGAATCCGGTGTCACATTCAGCACGCCCATCACCAGCGGACGAAATCCATCGCCATCGATGGTCAGCCGGTAACGACCGCATTGCAAAGTGGGCTTAGGAAAATCGGGCATGATTGAAGTGGGTGCTCAAGCAAACGGGGTGAGGATTTCTCCCCACCCCGTTTCAGCAACATCCCATCAGAAAAGCATCAGGCTGGCGCTGCGGCGGGTTCAACACCGCCATCGGTAGAATCACCGCCGCTGGGTCGCGACGTCGGCGTGACCTTAGGTGGTCGCGGCTCACGACCGGCCATGATGTCGTTGACCTGGTCCGCATCAATGGTTTCCCATTCGAGCAATGCCTTGGCCATCGCCTCAACCTTGTCGCGGTTGGTTTCGAGCAGGTGAC
>CAZXRS010000297.1:0-2634 GCA_964642635.1 uncultured Bifidobacterium sp.
GGATCTTTCTTGCCGTAGTCCATGTGGCCATAGACTTTTTTGCCATCGAGCTCTTTCACGTCGTTCGTGAAGAAGTTAGCGATGTCTTCGTATGCGGACCAGTTCTGTGGCACGCCCAGATCGTAGCCATACTTGGCCTTGAACTTGTCTTGCAGGTCTTTGCGTGCAAACCAGTCAGCGCGGAACCAGTACAGGTTGGCGAACTGTTGGTCAGGCAGCTGATACAGCTTCTTGTCCGGACCGGTCACAAAGCTGATACCGATGAAATCTTTCAGGTCGAGGCCTGGGTTAGTGAACTCCTTGCCAGCGCCTGCCATGAAATCAGACAGAGGCTCAACAGCGCCATAACGGAAGTGTGTACCGATCAGGTCGGAATCAGAAATCCAGCCGTCATAGATGCTCTTACCCGACTGCATAGAGGTCTGGAGCTTTTCGACGACGTCACCTTCTTGAATCAGGTCATGCTTGACCTTGATGCCGGTGATCTCTTCGAAGGCCTTGGCCATCGTCTTGGATTCATACACGTGGGTGTCGATCGTTTCGGAAACCACGTTGATTTCCTTCACGCCTTTCGCCTTGAGCTTCTCGGCAGCCTGGATGAACCACTTCATCTCTTCAAGCTGCTGCTGTTTAGACAAGGTTGACGGCTGGAACTCGTTGTTCACCCACTTCTCGGCCGCTTTCATGTCAGCCCAGGAAGCTCCCGAGGCCATCATCGCGGCGATTGCTATCGCGCTTAGTTTTAGTTTCACGTCTTATCTCCTCTTCGCAGCTTCCCGCACTACCTTGCCAGCCCCGGTGGGAAGAAGCCCGGAACCAGGATGAATCGAAAACCGAAGACGAGTCCTCAGCCCCAACGCATCAAAACAAGCAAGACCGCGAAGCCGATGGCGGCCGCGATCCATTGCGTGACGTCGGTCAGACCGGCCCACGCGAGATTGACATACGCCGCACACAGCAGCCCAATAAACAGGCGATCGCCGCGAGTGGTGGGAATCGGTAGCCAGCCCTTTCGCTCAATGCTCGGCGAACGGACCTGCCAGAGCGTCATGCCGATTAACATCAGCACAACGCTGATGAAAAAAACAGCCACCGGTGTCGTCCAGGCCATCCACGAAAATGCATTTGCCATTCTCTCCGCTCCCGAATCAGACCCGGCCCATCGCGAAACCCTTCGCGATGTAGTGCCGAACGAACCAGATCACCAAGGCTCCAGGCACGATGGTCAGCACGCCAGCCGCTGCCAAGACGCCCCAGTCCATACCCGCTGCCGATACCGTGCGCGTCATCGTTGCCGCGATGGGCTTGGCTTCGACCGACGTAAGCGTGCGCGCCAGCAGCAGCTCAACCCAGCTGAACATGAAGCAAAAGAATGCCGTCACGCCAATGCCGGATTTGATCAGTGGCAGGAAAATCTTCACGAAAAACTTCGGAAAAGTATAACCGTCAATATACGCTGTCTCGTCGATTTCCTTAGGAATCCCCGACATGAAACCTTCGAGGATCCAGACTGCCAGCGGCACGTTGAACAGCAGATGCGCGAGCGCAACCGCAATGTGCGTATCCATCAGGCCGACGGTGGAATACAGCTGAAAGAAGGGCAACAAGAAAACCGCCGGCGGTGTCATGCGGTTAGTCAGTAGCCAGAAAAACAAGTGCTTATCGCCGAGAAAAGTGTAGCGTGAGAATGCATACGCAGCGGGCAATGCAAGCAGCACGGCCATCACCATATTCATCGCGACATAAATCATGGAGTTGATGTAGCCGCTGTACCAAGACTCATCAGTGAAGATCACTTTGTAATTATCGAAAGTGAGGTGGGCTGGCCACATCGTCATCACGCCAGTGATTTCCTCATTCGTCTTGAGCGACATATTCAGCATCCAATAGATCGGCAGCAATGAGCCGATCAGGAAGACGACGAGGAAAAAACGAGAGAAGCCAGAGCGCGTCATGATTTGTCTCCGGTGCCAACGCGCTGCATCCATGTATACAGCACGAACGAGAACAGCAAAATGATCAGGAAGTAGATCAACGAGAAAGCGGCAGCAGGCCCGAGATCAAACTGGCCGACGGCTTTTTGAGTTAGATACTGCGATAAAAAAGTGGTCGCGTTGCCGGGACCGCCACCGGTGAGCACGAAAGGCTCGGTGTAGATCATGAAACTATCCATGAAGCGCAGCAGCACGGCAATCATCAGCACGTTTCTCATCTTCGGTAGCTGAATAAATCGAAACACGGCAAGACGAGACGCGCCGTCGATCTTCGCTGCCTGATAGTAAGCGTCCGGAATCGCACGCAGGCCAGCGTAGCAGAGCAGCACCACGAGCGGCGTCCAATGCCAGACATCCATCAGCAACACGGTCAGCCATGCATCGACAGAGTCTCCAGTGTAGTTATAGGAGATCCCCGCATCATTGATGAGCTTGCCCATCAATCCGATATCGCCACGGCCGAAAATCTGCCAGATCGTGCCGACCACGTTCCAGGGAATCAGCAGCGGCAGCGCAACCAGCACCAGCGACAGCGAGGCACGCCAGCCTTGCGCGGGCATGGTCAGTGCCACGCCGATACCGAGCGGGATTTCAATCGTCAGCACCGACTTTGCCGGGATTCGGATCGTGAGGGCGTCAC
>CAZXRS010000298.1:0-2617 GCA_964642635.1 uncultured Bifidobacterium sp.
AGAAATCTCCAGCAAACTGAAATGGAATTCGCGTGCGCGCAGCAGCGCCAGTGAGCGCGGGATGTTGGGCTCCTCCATAAAGCCATAGCGAACGATCACCGAATGGAAATTGTGCGTCAGATGACGTACCTCGACGCGGTCTTCATCCGATATGTAGGGCACTGACTCCACTGCCGTACGCATCAGCAATACGCGATCATGCAGAACCTTGTTGTGCTTCAGGTTGTGCAACAGTGCCATAGGCGCAATGTCATCCAGCGGCACCATGAAAATTGCTGTACCAGGCACGCGCTGTACGCTCTCAGTATTAAGACGCTCAAGAAATTCAGCGATCGGCACCGCATTGCGCCAGCGCGCAGCGAGCAAGCGATCACGGCCACGAATCCAGGCCAGCATCATCAGTAGCGCTGCCGAAGCTACGGCCACAGGTAGCCAGCCGCCCTCGAAGAACTTGAACAGGTTCGCGCCAAGGAACATCACATCAATCGCGAACAGTGCCAGAAAAATCGGCACGAAAATCGTCTTGCTCCAACCACGTATCACCATCATCACGTAGGCCGCGAGCAGTGTGTCGATTGCCATCGCACCAGTGACGGAGATACCGTAGGCAGAGGCCAGGCTTTCAGAGCTGCGGAAAGCCAGCACCAACACCACCACACCAAGGAAGAGCGCAATGTTGACCTTCGACACATACACCTGACCGATTTCATCCGCCGAGGTATGGCGCACGCGCAGACGCGGAATGTAGCCCAGCTGAATGGCCTGGTTCGCGATGGAGAACGCACCGGAGATCACTGCCTGCGAAGCAATGATGGTCGCCATGAATGCCAGACCCAGCAATGGCACCAGCGCCCAATCGGGCGCGAGCCGGTAGAACGGGTTATCCAGCGCTGAAGGATCACGCAGCAGCAGCGCGCCTTGTCCGAAGTAATTCAGCAGCAGACACGGGAACACCAGGTAGAGCCACGCGCGCTGAATCGGCTGACGGCCGAAGTGACCCATATCGGCATATAGCGC
Source organism: uncultured Bifidobacterium sp. (assembly GCA_964642635.1). Taxonomy (GTDB): domain Bacteria; phylum Pseudomonadota; class Gammaproteobacteria; order Burkholderiales; family Burkholderiaceae_D; genus Pernthalerella. Next base: position 1,018 of record CAZXRS010000298.1, read on the forward strand.
CTCGCCGCCGGTGACCGACAGCACCACTGCGCCCAGAATAGCGATCGCAACCATCTGGTGATGCCACATGAATTCCACAGCGACCAGCGGATTGAGCGCAGCGAGTACGGCAGGATTATGCGAAACTTCATTCAGCCCGAGCAGACCGAGTACTACAAACCACACCACCATCACCGGTCCGAACACCACACCCACCTTGCCAGTACCGAAACGCTCAACCGCGAAGAGCGCGGAGATGAGCACTAGCGAGATCGGCACGACGGATGTCTCGAGCGATGGGGCAATAATTTTCAGCCCCTCGACCGCAGACAGCACCGAGATCGCCGGCGTAATCATGCTGTCGCCAAGGAAGAGTGCAGCGCCGAGTGCACCGGCGATGATCGCTACCCATTTGCCCGCGCCCTTGCCGCCCATATGTTGGTTAACCAGCGCGGTCAGCGCGAACACGCCGCCCTCACCGTGGTTATCGGCGCGCATGATGATCATCACGTATTTCAGCGTGACGACGATCAGGAGCGCCCAAGTGATCAGCGACAGAATGCCAAATACCGCTGGGGCAAGATTGGTCGCGCCGGTACCTTCGGATGCCTCGACGGCGACTTTCAGCGCATACAGCGGCGAGGTTCCGATATCGCCGAAAACGACGCCGATGGCGCCAACGATCAGCAGCCAGGGATGCTTGTGGGGATGATAGTGAGCGTGATGACCCGACATGAAGGGAGTCCCGTAAGTTGATGGCGGCTTTGCGGCAAATTATTGCCGTAAAGTAACTCCGGAACTATGCCAGCGAGCACTGACAGTTTTCTGACAAATCACCCCGAATGCTAGGCGCGGCCTCAGAAAACCGGACAAAAAAAATAGCCCGCGCAGTGCGCGGGCTAAACCCGAATCTTCGTCGCCGAAGAACAGGGAGGAGACAATCAGTACACGAAGGCAACCCGATCAGCGGTGTTCTTCAGGGATGCCCGGAAATCCTTGCCTAACTCGGTCGGCGGCACCCAGCCGTGGCGGCGCCACAGCGACTGCACGTTTCCCGACGCACCACGACGCTGACTCAGTACAGGCGTCGTAGCGCCAGGAATGACGCCTAGCGATTTCGATGTCGTTTCAATAATGATTCTGGCTTGTGCATGCATTTTCTGGCTCCTTCTCACACAATTAATTCTGAATGCCATAAGCAATGCAATCAGCATGCCAGCCGGAATTCCGACACCTATTACGATTGCCAAAAGAAAAAGGCCCGCGATCACTCGCGGGCCTTTCGATCTGAAGACGCTGTGCTTACTTGCCGCGCAGACCGTCAAACACCTCGGCGAAGCCGGGCTGGTTGTGGTGCGAGATGACGCTGCGCGCGGCCTCAATCACCAGCGGCACCGGATGGCCACGCAGGGTCTGGACGATCATCTCGTTAATCACCTTATAGACCTGCCCCTCTTCATCGATGATCTGGCCAAGGCGGTTTGCGAGCGGATCAAACACGCCGTAAGCCACGAAAACCCCAAGGAAGGTACCTACCAGCGCGCCACCAATCAGGCCGCCCAGCACGGGAGGCGGTTGGTCAATCGCGCCCATGGTCTTAACCACACCAAGAACGCACGCC